>CAYSWZ010000197.1:0-6861 GCA_964434945.1 uncultured bacterium
CGCTCGGCGCCGACCTCGGTGTCGGTCCGCCAGCTCACGCCCTCGTCGGCCATGAACGCCGACAGTGCCTGGTCGTCGGTCACCTGCCGGCCGACCAGGTACACCCTGGGGTCGCGGACGATCTTGAGTGGGGCGGTCGCCGCCGTCGCCGTCTCCATGGCCTCTCCTCTTGCGGATGTGGTGTGCGGGATGCGTTCCGCGCCCAGTGTCTCCCGTTCAGCGTCCGGCGTCCACCGCGCGGCGGACCCGGGACATGACCTCGTCCAGCTCGTCGTCGCGCGTGTAATGATGCGGCGCGAGCCGGATGCCGACGCCCGGACGGAAGTCGAGCAGGACGTCGTCGGCGAGGAGCCGCGCGCACACCTTCTCGGCGTCCGGCACGTCGAGGCACACGGTGCCGCCGCGGCGCGCTTCCTCGCGCGGCGAGCCGACCGTGAAGCCGTACTCGTCGGCAAGCGCCAGCAGCCGGGCGGTCTGGCGCAGCGACTTCTCGCGCAGCGCCTCGCCGCCGATCTCCGCCGCGATGGCGAACCCGGGCCGTGCCGCGCAATAGGCGGGGATGCACGGCGTGCCGTTCCAGAACCGCCGCTCGCCGGCGTGCAGGCGCTGCGGGCCGGGATCGAACGCGAACGGCTGCTCGTGGGCGAACCATCCGGTCAGCGCCGGGTGCAGCCGCGCGTGCACGCGCGGGTTCACGTACAGGTAGCCGGTGCCGGGGCCGCCGCACAGCCACTTGATGCTGCCCCCCGTCAGGAAATCCGGCTCGAGCGCGCTCACGTCCACGTCGACGGTGCCCACCGACTGGTAGGCGTCGAGCATCGAGATCGCGCCCACCGCGCGCGCCCGCGCCACGACCGGCGCCGCATCGAGCAGCTGCGAACTGCGAAACAGCACGTGCGACACGGCCACGAGCGCGGTGCGCTCGTCGATCGCGGCGACGAGGTCGGCCTCCTCGATCCTCCGGCCTTCGCGCGCGGGCACACGGACGAGTTCGGCGCCACGGCGCACGAGCCCCTCGTAGAGATAGAGCACCGAGGGGAAGTCCTCGGCGGTGCACACGACGCGATTGCGCCCGGGTGCGAACTCGAGGCACGAGAGCGCCACGGCCTGCGCCATCGTGACGTTCGCGTGCAGCGACACGCTGCCCGGCTCGGCCTGGATCAGCTGCTCGACCGACCCTGCGACTTCCGCCGGCACTCCCATCCACTTCTCCTCCCAAGCGCGGATGCCGCGCTGGCCCCACGCCGTGGTGAACTCGACCAGGGCCGACTCGGCCTCGGCCGGCATGGCGCCCAGCGTGTGCGAGGCGAAGTGGAGGACACCTTCGACGCTCGGGAAGCGCGCCCGCCAGGCCAGCAGCGGATCCGCGGCCACCGGCAGCGTGCTCATGCGTGCGTGACCTGCGTCGGGGCGGGCGGGACCAGCGGGACGGGCGCACCGCGCAGGCGCGCGATGCCGCCCACCACGGCCTCGGCCGCCAGGCCCGGCGTCTCCGCCACCTGCACGAGCCCGTGCAGTCGCGCCGGAATGAACTCGGGCTCGCGATGCACGTCGAGCCACTTCTGCCACTGCCGGCCCATCAGCACGATCGGCGCCGGCGCGCGGCCCTCGACGCTCACGAGCGTCCACACCAGGAACAGCTCGGTCAGCGTGCCGATGCTTCCCGCCACCACGACGTAGCCGTCGGCGGCATCGACGAGGTGACGCAGGCGCTCGAACAGATCGCGCGTGTGCACGCGTTCGCGCACCCAGGGATTCACCGGTCCGCGGCGCTCGAACAGGTCCACCGTCACGCCGATCACGTGGCCGCCAGCCTCGTGTGCACCGCGCGACGCGGCCGCCATCGCACCGCCATAGCCGCCGGTCATGGTCGCCGCGCCGCGTCGCGCGAGTTCCGAGCCGAGCGCGTGCGCTTCGCCCCACGCCGGCTCCGGTTCACGCACGGTACTGCTGCCGAAGACGGCCACGATGGGTTGACGGTGCGCGGGCGTGGGCACGGGGGCGGTTCCCGGGTGGGACTTCCCTGACGGATGCGCATCATGCCACACGGGAGGGCAGCGCACGGCCCCGGGCGCAGAGGCCAGGTGGAACTCGCCGGCGAGCCCGGACCTGCCGCCTCCCGGGGGGCGACAGGAGGGCTCAGGATCGAGGCGGTCCCATCGTGTGGCCTGAAATGCCCCGGAATCCGGACTGGTCCCAGGGGCCACCGGCGACTAGACTGTTGGGGCCACTTGGAATCTCAAGACATCCTTCCGGGACCCCCGTCCATGCCGCGACGCCACTCGTTCTCGAGCTTCCGCGCGTTCTCGATCGACCCGGACTCGAGAGAACCGCTCCATCGGCAGCTCTACAACGAGTTGCGCGCAGCGATCCTGGTCGGGCGACTGCCGTCCGGCAGCCGGCTGCCCGCCAGCCGTGAGTTGGCATCGGTGACCGGCCTCTCGCGCAACACCATTCTCACGTCCTACGACCAGTTGATCGCAGAGGGCTACATCGAGAGCCGCCCCGGCTCCGGGACCTATGTCGCCACGTCGCTGCCGGACCAGGTGCTCAGCGGCCCGGTCATGGAGCCGGTTCCCGAGACCGAGCGGGGATCGCGCCGCGTGTCGAGGCGCGGCGAGCGACTGCTGCGGACCCCGTTCCGCAGGTGGCCGCCGCTCCAGGAAGGACCGAAGCTGTTCCGCGCCGGGCTTCCGGCCCTGGACGAGTTCCCGATGGACACCTGGCGCCGCCTCACGGATCGGCACCTGCGGTCCTCCTCGCCGAAGACGCTCGCGTACGGCGACCCGCAGGGTTACCGCCCGCTGCGCGAGGCGATCGCGGCGCACCTCGCGGCGGCACGTGGCGCGCGCTGCTCGCCGGAGCAGATCCTCGTCGTCTCCGGGTCACAGCAGGGGATCTCGCTCGTGAACGAGGTGCTGGTGGACGAGGGCGACCAGGTGCTGTTCGAGGACCCGGGTTACTTCGCCGCCCGGGGCGTGTTCGAGGCCTGCGGCGCGGAACTCGTTCCCGTGCCGGTGGACGACGACGGCTTCGACGTGGCCACGGCGATCCAGCTCGCGCCCAACGCCCGCCTCGCCTACATCACTCCCTCGCACCAGAATCCGCTGTGCGTCACCATGAGCCTGCCGAGGCGTCGTGCGCTGCTCCAATGGGCGGAGACGAACGGCGGCTGGATCCTCGAGGACGACAATGCCAGCGAGTGCCGTTACCACGGCCGCCCGCTCGCGGCGCTGCAGGGGATCGATCCTCATGGCCGCGTCATGTACGCCGGCACCTTCAGCAAGGTCATGTTCTCGGCGTTGCGCCTGGGTTACCTCGTGGTGCCCCCCGACCTGGTGGAAGAGTTCGTTCGCGCGCGCGAGCTCCAGGACCGCCAGTCTCCGGGGGTCACCCAGGCGGTGCTGACCGACTTCATGGTGGAGGGCCACTTCTCGCGCCACCTGCGCCGCATGCGCACGGTATACGCATCGCGGCTCGCGACGCTCGTGGAAGCGGTGCGCCGGCACGCAGACGGGCTGCTCGAGATCCCGGTGCTCGAGGGCGGCGTCAACCGCGTCGCCTGGCTTCCGGAGGGCGTCTCCGACGTCGAGGCCGCCGAGGTGCTCAGGCCAGAGGGCTTTGCCTGTCCGCCCCTGTCCGAGTTCCGCATCCGCCCGGGCGGAAGGAGTGGCCTGGTGCTCGGCTTTGCCGGCATGACCGAGGAGCAGATCGACGTGTCGATCCGCCGGATGGCGGCACTGTTGCGGCCGCTCGTCGAGCGGACCGAGCGGGCGTGGGCGCCCACGGACGAGGCGCAGCCGGCGCCGGTCGGCGGGGATTAGGCTCCGCTCGAGAACGACACGCGCCCGCTTTGCGGTCGCTCGAGTAGGGAGCAGGCGCGTCCGCTGGACGCTTGGATTCGCCCGGGCTAGAGTGCGCCGATGCGCGCACGCCGCTGGCTCTTGGTTGCCGTCGCCGGGCTCGGGATCGTATCCGCCACGAGTGCGGCCGCTCAGGACAGCAACTACTGGTCCACCGCCTACGGCACGCGGGCCCAGCTCCTCGGGGGCGTCGTGACCGGGAGCCCGGGGGACATCAGCTCCGTCTACTACAACCCCGGAGCGCTGGCGCTCGCGCCCAGCACCGAGTTCCTCCTCGCCGGCAATGCGGTGCAGTTCCTGCGCGTGAGCGTCGCGAACGGATCGGGACCCCAGCGGGACCTCGTGACCTCCACGGTCACGACGCTTCCGTCGCTCATCGCGGGTGAAATTCCCGTGTTCCAGCACGACCGGCTCGCGTACTCGTACCTCACGCGCCAGCAGGCCGACATCGACATGGAGGAGCGCCTCACGACCGGGGCCACTCCGATCCTCCCGAACGCCACATTCGCCGCGTTCGACCTCCAGTATCACCAGAACGTGAGCGAGAGCTGGTACGGCCTCACGTGGGCGCACCAACTCTCGCCCACGCTCGGGTTCGGAGTGACGCCGGAACTGGCGCTCCGCAGCCAGCACACGATCGGGTCGTTGTTCGCGATGGCGGAGAACGCGGGCGGTCAGCAGGCCGTGCTGCAGCAGAACAAGGACTTCGATTTCCTCCACTGGCGGCTGCTCGCGCGGCTGGGACTGAACGGCGTCCGCGATTCGCTGACCTACGGGCTCACGTTCACCACGCCCGGCCTGGGATTGATGGGAAGCGCGGCCTATCGGCAGAGCGACAACCTCACGGATCAGACCGGTACGGTCGGAAACGTGATCGGGGCGAGCTACCAGGAAGGGCTCAAGTCGCACTATCGGTCCCCGCTCGGAGCGGGCGCCGGCTCCTCCTTCGGCTGGGGTTCGATGCGAGTCCACGTCGCGGTCGAGTGGTGGGACGCGGTGAAGCGGTACAACGTGATCGAAGGCGCACCGTTCACGATCCGCACGCCGCTCGGGGACTCGACGGTCACGACGATCGTTGCCGAGGAGCTGCAGAGCGTTTTCAACTTCGGCATCGGCCTCGAGCATCGCTTCACCCCGAGCGTCTCGGGATACGCCAGCTATCACACCGATCGTAGCGGGCGGGCTCCCGGCAGCGCCCCGGATCTCGAGGTGACCGCCTGGGACTTGAATCACGTTTCGGCGGGCGTCACGTTCGACGCCTGGCGCTCGAACTTCGCACTCGGCGGTTCCGCCGCCTTCGGCAGCCGGCCGATCGAGTCCTTTGGCCAGCGTATCGACCGCGTACCGCCGGCGGATCTGCAGACCAAGGCGCTCATCCTGACCGGCACGCTGGGGTGGAAGATCTCGTTCTGACCGGCGCGGCGTGGCACGGCCAGACGGGTCCCCACGCAGTGCCATCGCCCGGCGCTCCGCCGCCCCTCACCGCCCTCCCGCGGCCGCCTCGACCTGCGCGCGCATCCGCGCCAGCGTCGCGCGCCCGAGCAGGGAGCCGCGCACGCAGACCGCGTCGAGCGTCTGCGTGTTCGCGATGTCCTCGAGAGGGTTCGCATCGAGGAGGAGGAAGTCGGCGACCATGCCCGGCTTCACCGTCCCGAGCGAGTCGGCTCCGCCGAGGAACTCCGCCGGGCCGAGCGTCGCCGCCTGGAGCGCCTCGAGCGGCGTGAGCCCGACCTTGACCAGCCAGCCGAGCTCATCGTGCAGGCTGAACCCAGGGAAGACGTAAGGATTGCCGAGGTCGGTCCCGGCGAGGAACCGCACGCCGGCGCGGCGCATGTCGCGCACGAGCACCAGGTCCTTCTCGAACAGCCGCTGCTGGAGGGCGAAGTACTCGGGCCGCCGGCCTCGCAGGCGAAAGTCCCGGCTCGGGTCCCAGCGATCACTGATGCGCGCGGGAATGTAGCGAAGCCGCGGGTCGTCCTGCCCGTTCAACTCGTGGATCCACGCCAGCGACCTCTTCACGACGAGCGTCGGAACCTGCCACGTGCCGCTCCTCGCGAATCGGGCGTAGAGCGAGTCGGCGCGTACGGAATCGTAGTTCGCGAGGTACCACTGGTGGTCCGCGCTCGCCGGCGCCGCGTGAGGCCGGGAGGTCGAAGCCTCGAGGACGCCGGTCAGGTGCTCGATGCTTCGCTGCCCCGCATCCGAGGCCTCTGCCGCGCTGATCGAGAACGGCACGTGGCCGGCGACCGGAAGCCCCAACTGCTTCGCCTCGGCGATGATCGCGAAATAGGAATCGCGAGGCAGCCCGTTGTAGACCTTGATGAAGTCGGAGCCCTCCCGCTTCGCGACCCGGACCGTGCGCCGCGCGTCCTCGGCGTTGTGGATCGCGTACGAGATGCCGGGCCAGGTCGGATCGGGGCCGTCGAGGATCCTCCCGGCCATGACGATCCTCGGCCCCAGCAATCGCCCGTCCGCGATGCGGTCGCGCCAGTCACCGACGACCGCGGGGTCGCCGCCCATTTCCCGGACGCCGGTGATCCCCTCGGCGACCAGCAACTCGAGAAACGCGGGGTCGTGGATGTGGACGTGCATGTCCCACAGCCCGGGAATCACGAACTTGCCCGTCGCGTCCACGGCCAGGGCGCCGGGCGGGGGTTCGACTTCACCCGACTGCCCGAGCGCGATGATCCGGCCGGCCGAGACGACCAGCATGCGATCCGTCTCGACGCCTCCCGATCGCACATCGATCACCGAGACGTGGTCCAGCGCGAACACCCCCGGCGGGTGCTCGGCGCCATGCGACGTGGCGATGCCGGTGGCGAGAACGAACGCGGCCATCGCGATCGTCTGCAAGTGTCTCATGCGGGGCCTTCCGGCGGCCTCGAATCCGCCTTCGAGAACCCCTCTGTCCCGCGGCTGTCTAACGCGCGCTCCTCCTTCCCTTCCCCGCAGCCTTTGAAGCGGAGACGGGCGCCGGTGTATTGCGGTTCACCGTGAC
>CAYSWZ010000198.1:0-22317 GCA_964434945.1 uncultured bacterium
GGCCCGCAGGACTCGACCGAGAGCTACAACTACATGAAGGGACTGAATGGCGACGGCAGCCCGCTCATCAATCCCGTCACCGGGCTCGCCACGCCGTTCAATGTCTCGGGGGATCCGGTGGCGAACACCGGCTGGCTCGACACCTCGCCGTCGGACCGCCGGATGATGCTGTCGAGCGGCCCGTTCACGATGCAGCCGAACGACGAGCAGACGGTCGTCGTGGGCATCGTCGTGGCGCAGGGTGAATCCCGGCTCGCCAGCGTGGCGCTCATGAAGTGCTTCGACGCTGCGGTCCAGGCCGCGTACGACGCGAACTTCAACCTCGCGAGCCCGCCGAACAACCCGGTGGTCAACATCACCCCGCGCGACGGCGAGGTGTTCATCCACTGGGACACCGGCTCGGAGAACTACAACCAGCCGCCGTACGTCTGGGAGGGCTACAACGTCTACCAGGGCGCTTCGATCGCCGGACCGTGGACGCGCATCGCCACCTACGATCGTGTCGACGGAATCACGACCGTGCTGGACGTGCAGTGTGACCCGAACTCGCCCGTGCCGCTCCGGACCGTGTCGGCGTTCGGGACGGACGCCAGCGTGCGCTACTCGATCGAGCTGACCGATGACAAGGTACGGGGTGGACCCCTGCGCACGGCGTCCCAGTACTACTACACCGTGACGTCCTATTCGGTGGGGCTCGGGCAGTTCCAGCAGGTGCTCGAATCGCCCTTCATCCCGTACGCGGCCGTACCCCAGACCCCGGCCGCGGGAGTGGACCTGTCGCAGGCGGGTGTCGGGCCGATCACGCACACGCTCACGCCGACGGCGCCCCCGAACACCCCGCTCGCGACGGACGTCGTCTCGGTCGTGGTCAAGGACGCCGCGACGATGGTGGCCGCCGACTGGAAGGTGGGATTCAAGCCCGCCGGCGCCGGCAACTCGTGGTACGTCACGCGCAAGATCGGCGCGGTCGAGGACACCGTCGCCAACAACTGGACCAATTCGGGGACGGACGAGAACTTCCCGGTCGTGAACGGCATCCAGATCCGGCTCCTGAGCTATCCCTCGGGCACGCTCGGGAACGTGGCCTACGTGGATACCGCCGGCGGGAATCCGGCCGCGCTCGTCGGTGTGGACCGCGGCCTGACCTGGTTCGGGGGCGGCGGCGGCTACGCGGGCAGCGACCTGGGCGGGACGATCGCGCCAGGGACTCCGGCCCCGAACACCGAGATCCGGTTCACGGGTGGTCTCGCCGGGCAGCTGGCCTACCACTACATCCGCAGGACGCCCGCGACCGGCACGATCTACCAATTCAAGGACTACATCCCCGTGCCGTTCACGGTCTTCGACAAGGATGCCAACCAGCAGAAGAACGCAGCGTTCCTCGAGAGTGAGGCGACCGAGAACGACCAGTGGGATCCGAGCGACGCCGCGAACGGCGACCGCGAGTGCGTGTGGGTGATGGCATCCAACTACTCGGGGAACACGCCCGACCCCTTCTACCTGGATCCCGCGAACTCGGACCTGCTGGGCGCGACACTCGACCTCCGCTACGAGTTCTTCTCGCGGCGGACCGATCCGGCGGCCGTCATCGATGCCGGCGACAAGGTGGAATTCGTCACCAGCATCCCGGGGGGACCGACCGACCAGTACACGTTCTCGACCACGGCGCCGAACCCGTTCGACGCCAACCTGGCGAAGGGTGAGCTGGCCCGGGTGCGGGCGGTGCCGAACCCCTACTTCGCGCACTCGACGTACGAGTTGAACCGCTTCAACCGCGTGCTCAAGTTCACCCACCTGCCTGCCCGCTGCACGATCCGGCTGTTCAATCTCGCGGGTGACCAGGTGCGGACCATCGAGAAGAACGACGCGACCTCGCAAGCCATCTGGGATCTCAACACCGATCACGGCCTGCCCATCGGCAGCGGCATCTACATCTTCCACATCGACGCGCCCGGCGTGGGCTCGACCACCGGCAAGGTGGCCGTCTTCATGGAGAAGGAGCGCCTCGACAACTTCTGAGCGAGGCGTCCCGGACCTGAACCCACCCGACAGATCGAAGGAGCGGAATACGATGAATGCTCGACTGAGCAAGGTGCTGATGACGGTTCTCGCGAGCGCGGTTCTCGCGGGTCCCGCGCTGGCGGGGACCGAGGAGCGCCTCGGGACCGGAGGCGACACGGAGGATCGCATCATGGTCGGCGCCCGGAGCGTCGGCCTGGCGTACTCGGACCTCGGCTCGGTGCGCGGCGCCGAGGCGCTGTTCGGAAATCCCGCCGGCCTGGCGCTGGCGGACAGCAAGACCGAGGTGCTGTTCAGCCACACCAACTGGCTCGCGGACATGAACGTCAACTACATCGCCTACGCACAGCAGCTCGGGGGCTTCGGCAGCCTCGGCGTGAACGTGAAGGTGCTGAGCATCGGCGACATGATCCGGACCACGGAGGACGCGCCGGACGGGACGGGGGACGTGTTTCGGCCCACGTTCTGGTCCATCGGGACCACCTATGCCAAGGAACTCACCGATCGCGCGAGCTTCGGCGGAACGATCCGGTTGATCTCCGAATCCGTATTGCAGACGCACGCGAACGGCGTGGCCTTCGACTTCGGGTTCCAGTATGCCACCGGACTGCAGGGCATCCGCGTCGGGGGAGCGATGCAGAACTTCGGGCCGGCGCAGCTGTTCTCGGGGGCGAATTTCGACCAGAACCTGCACCTTCCGACGGACGACCCACAGGCGGCGAATCGCACGCTCACGACGAGTTCCTCGCAGGCCGAGCTGCCGTCGCTGTTTGCGGGCAGCATCGACTGGCCGGTCGTGCAGGGCACGAACGAGTTCTCGCTCCACGCGCTCTACCAGAGCAACAGCTTCAACGTCGACGAATTCCGCTTCGGAGCCGAGTACGGACTGAAGAAGAACTACTTCCTCCGGGTCGGGTACAAGGCCACCTCGAGCAGCAACGAGCTGTTCGGCCTCACCTACGGTTTCGGGGTGCAGCTGCCGGTGGGCAACTCGAAGCTCGGGCTGGACTACGCGGGGCAGGCCGTGAGCAACTACTTCAGCGACGTGCAGCACTTCGGACTGACGTTCCGGTTCTGAGCCGGACACTTCCGGAAATCACGAACGCCCGGCGGAGGCATCCGCCGGGCGTTCGGTCGTGTCCGGCCGGGGATCAGGCGTACATGCCGCGCAGCTCGTGAACGCGCAGCACGCGCTGGATCGCCACCATGTAAGCCGCGATCCGCAGCGACACCTTCGAGCCTTCCTTGGCCCCGGCGTCGGTCTTCATCTTCATCGCGATCACGTCCCCGAACGCCTTCACCATCTTCTCGCGCAGGCGGGAGTTGACCTCGGCCTCCGGCCAGTAGAAGCCCATGCGGTTCTGGACCCACTCGAAGTAGCTCACCGTGACACCGCCGGAGTTGCAGAGGATGTCGGGAATGACATGGATGCCGCGGCTCTCGAGCAGCTTGTCGGCGTCGGGCGTGGTGGGGCCGTTCGCGCCCTCGGCCACGATCTTCGCCTTCACGCGCGCGGCGTTGTCGCTGGTGATCTGGTTCTCGAGCGCGGCGGGCACGAGGATGTCGCAATCCACCTCGACGATCGGGGTCGTGAGCGGCTTGCCGCCGGGGAACCCGGCGACGCCCTTCTTGTTGTGCGCCACGTAGGCCAGGAGCGCCGGCACATCGAGGCCGGCGTCGTTCATGACCGCGCCCGTCACGTCGGAGGCGGCCACGATCTTCGCGCCGCACTCGCTGGCGAGCAGGTCGGCGGACACGCCGCCCACGTTCCCGAAGCCCTGCACGGCCACGCGCGTTCCGGCGAGCGGCATGTTGAGATGCTTGCACATCTGCTCGATGCAGATCATCACGCCGCGACCGGTGGCCTCGCGCCGGCCGGCCGAGCCGCCCACCTCGAGCGGTTTGCCGGTCACCACCGCCAGCTCGGTGCGGCGCACGTTCATCGAGTACGTGTCCACGATCCATGCCATCTCGCGCTCGCCCGTGTTCACGTCGGGCGCGGGCACGTCGCTCTCGGGGCCGAACAGGTCGGAGAGGTCGGCGGCATAGCGGCGCGTGAGGCGCTCGAGCTCGCCCTTGGACAGCGTGCGCGGGTCCACCTTGATGCCGCCCTTGCCGCCGCCGAACGGGATGTCGGCGACCGCGCACTTCCAGGTCATCCACGACGCCAGCGCCGAGACCTCTTCCAGCGAGACATCGGGATGGTACCGGATGCCGCCCTTGGCGGGGCCGCGCGCGATGTTGTGCTGCACGCGAAAGCCCTCGAACAGCCGGATGCTGCCGTCGTCCATCATGATCGGCAGCCACTGGATGGTGGCGCGGCGGGGGCGCTTCAGGAGGTTCATGACGCCCGGGTCGAGCTTCAGCCGCGCGGCGGCCTCCTCGAACTGTCGCTCGGCGTTCTCGAGCGGATTGAGCTGGCTGTTGACGGCGACCGCCATGGGAGCCTCCACGCGCCCTGGGCGCGCGATGGTCGTGGGTTCCCCCGGTCGACTCCGGCCGGGGAGCGTGGCATCGGGTGGGGCCGCGGCGTTGCGGCACGCCGAATATAGGCGCGCGCGGAACACCCGACAAGGTGCGCGACGCGTGCCACGGGGGGCTAGCGCCGGCTCGCGGAGACGGCGGCGGTCGGGTACGTGAAGTACTGCTTCAGCTGCAGCATGGTCTCCTGGATCACCGCCTGGGTCGCGGCGGGCCGCGCTCCGTGCAGGGAGGCCACGACGGCGCCCGAGCCGATCGTCTCGTCCTCCCAGCGGTCGATCCACCATCGGAGGGAGTCGGGCTTGAAGCCGATCGCCACCCGGTCGGCCGGGATCAGGGCCGAGTCGCCACGCGTCAGGAAGAACAGCGCGTGCCCGCTCACCTCGAGCGTGTTGCCCTCGTCGACGTCGACCTTCAAGTCCACCGAGGTGCGGATCTGCTTGTGCCACTTCGGGTTCTTGCCCGGGCGATTGTCGTCGAACGGCACCAGGCTGGCGTCGAAGTTGAGCGTGATCTTGCTCGCCGGCGGCCGCTCGGCGCTGCCGATGAACATGTTCTGGGCGGTCTCGATCTCGTCGTTCCGGCGGGTCAGGACGTCGCGCGACGTGTTGCCCGCCGAATCCAGCTCGGCGGACTGGAACACGTAGTCGTCGGTGAACAGCCCCTTGTATTCCTCGACGCCGCGATTCACCCAGCACCACTCGAACAGGAACACCGCGTTCTGGGGCGTCGTGGGGGAGGGCGCGACCGTGGTCACGCGCTCGGTGAGGACCTGGGGCTGGAACGGGTTGAAGCAGCCGGCCGCCATGAGCGCGGCGACGAGCGCGGTGAGGCACAGCAGGACGCGTTGCACGGACGTTCTCCTCATGTGGATCATTGGCGGGCGAGTGATTCGAGCCGCCAGAAGCTCATGGCGCGGGCATCGCTCGACGGGTTGACCCCGACGGTGGCGTCCAGCCGGTCGACCCAGCGGAAGATGGCCCAGCGCGAACCGAGGTTCACGAGGGACAGGTCGCAGTAGCCGACCGCGATGGTCTCCTGATTGTTGCCCTGAGTCGACTGGAGCGTGTAGTGGCGATGGAGCAGCGTGGTGTCGGGGCCGACGTCGTCGTTCGGAGAGCCGGGGTCGGGCGCCCATGCGAAGTTGTACGTGCCCAGCGGGCGGATCCCGAACAACTTGGTGGGCAGGCCGCGCTCGAGCGTGATGTCCCACGGCTCGGGGGCCTTGAGCGAGTTGCCGGTCTCCCAATTCTGCTTGACCGCGCCATCGTAGTACTGGCGGTAGGCGCGGTCGCTGACCAGCTGGGAGTCGGCGAACGCGTGCAGCCAGGCGGTGGCGCCGCCGCTCGTCTTGCTGTTGACCGCGAGCACCATGGTCTGGAGGACCGCGTCGGTCGTGTGGAAGTCCTCGGGAACGCCGTTCGAGTCGGGCAGCTCCGGGTCCGCGGGCTTGAACGGATTGTTGCACGCGAGCGGCAGCACGAGCGCCGCCAGGAGGGCAAGTCGCGCGAGCAAACGGTGGGGATGCCTGCTCATAGCTGCCACGACAGGTTCAGCACGCCGCTCCAGTAGTCCTGGATGGCAACGGGGGAGAGCAGCGGCGCCCCGTTCTGGTAGGTGGTGGTGCGGTCCGAGAGAAAGTTGCGGCCGATCGAGCCGCTCAGCTCGCCCTTCTTGCCGAGGGCGATCTTCAGGTTCGCGGTTCCGTTGAGATGGAGCCCGCGGCTGCTTCGTGTCGGCGCCGCAACGCCGTTGCTGGTGCCGGTGAGGTTGCTCGCCAGGTAGAGCGGGATGATCGAGAACGAGACATCCGGCGTGAGCGTGTAGCTGATGTTCGTGGTCAACGTGTAGTTGAGGCTCTCGTCGGACGGCAACAGCACGCCGGTGCCGTCCGGGAGCACGCGCCAGTCGCCGCGCGGCTGCTGGCGGGCATTGTGCGTGAGGCCGACCGTGAGCCGCGGGGTCAGCACGGCGGACAGGTTCGTGACCGAGTTGTAGTCCAGCGACAGGTTGTTGCGGTCGGGCGCGAACGGGTAGAACTCGTAGGCCGACTGGACCGTGTTCGATTGGTTGGCGGTGAGCCCGCGCAGCAGCCGGTATTGCCAGCGCCACTCCGCACGATAGGTGCGCGTGTCGGTGTTGTTCGAGGTGGACACCGCCGGGAGGTTGATCTGGCGTGACAGCGAGACGTCGAGCGCCACCCCCGTGCCCCACTTCTCGGACGGATTGTACTGCGTCTCGAACCGGTAGGACTGGAGGTAGCTGTCGTTTGGAGTCGGGGGCGACGAGGCGCTGCTCGAAGCTGCCGATCGGGTCTGCGTCAGCAGGATGTTGCCGGTCAACTTGCTCACGATCTTGCTCCCGAGCGGGCGCGTGAGCGTCCCGTTGGCCTGCCGGCTGTTGTCCTTCACGACGTATCCGCCGGCCGTCCCGTTGGCGAAGAAGTCCGAATTGGTGATCACGTCCGAGATGCTGGTGTCGAGCGTCCACGGCCCCGCGGACCAGCGCGATTCCGCACGAAACGTCTGGTCGTCCCGCGTTCCCTGCAGCGTGTTGTTCCAGGTCGCGCCGCCGGTGAGGTTCAGGTAGCGGTTGTTGTCGACGCGGAACCGGAGCGTGGCGTCCGTGCCGGCGGCGGAGGTCAGCAGCCGGTTGACGAGATCGGAATCCCCCGGAGTCTCCACCCGCGTCTTGCGCACGTTGTAGTTGAGATTGAGTCCCACCGGCGCCGCCTGGTAGAGCTGCAATGCCCCGCGCAGCGTGGCGGAGTAGTCGCTGGTCCCGACCGTGGTGATCGACGTGGGCTTGCGCGTGCGCGACACGTTGCCGTTCATCCCGTAGGTGAGGTCGTGCGAGAACCAGTTGCCGTGCAGCCAGCGCGTCCGGCCGTTCACGTCGCCCGAGAGTCCGCGCTTGATCTGCGAGAAGTTCTTCAGGTCCAGCACGCCGGTGAGCATGTTCAGCTCGGAGTTGAACTCGCGCCCGAACTGGCGCCGGGCGCGCGACGAGAACTGGAACTCGCTCTTCCTCTCCGCCTCGTTGCTGCCCACGCTCGTCGGGTCGGTCCGGTCGTACCCGCTCAGGGAGGCGCGTCCGCCGAGCGAGAAGCCGGGGCCCATCCGCCAGTTGGCGTCGGTCGTGGAGAGGCGATTCTGCGTCAGGCTCACCCCGCCGGCCCCGGACAGGACCGAGCGCTGCATGTCGATGGTCGTGTTGTTGTGGAGCGACATCGCCCCGCGCGACATCACGTAGTCCCCACCGTTCGTCCACGTGCTGCTGCCCTTGAAGATGTTGTAGCCGCTCGTGTAACGGAACGCGTTGTTCGACGGGGCGCCCATCGCGCTCGCCAGCGGGTTGAAGGCCTCGCGGTCGATCGTGACCCCGACCGAGTCGACGGGAACTCCCATCGAGTCGGCCATGGCCACGAGCCGGTGGATCGGCAGCCGGTAGCGGATCATCTGGGCGCGGAGCGAATCCGGGAGCATGCGCAGGCTGTCGGCAGTCTCGAACAGCCGGTCGAAGCGCAGGCCCAGCGTGTCACGCAGCAACGTGGTGTCCTGGAAAGCGTAGCGCGCGGAAACCGGCGCCTGGGCCCGGGAAGGCAGGCTCCCGGCGGCGGATCCGGCGAGGACGGCCAGTGCGATGAGAGCGAATCGGCGGATAGGCGACATCCCGGTGGGGGCGAGGCTCCTGGTCAATCCGTGAGAGAGGCAGTGACGGACTCCCACGGCTGCCCGTCCTGGGCGGGAGGCCCACACTGTTCATGATGCCATACACCCGCCGCCACCCGCGCGTGGCAAAAAGCCACCCGGCGCTGGGCAGGAACGGATCGGCTTCCGGCGTCATCGGCACGCTTCCGCGCGCGGGCGAGCCTCCCGCGCGGAGGATCCGCGTCCCGCCGGCCGCCCCCGCCGGTGGGGCGGCCGGGCCGCGTTGGCCACCATCGAACTCCGGGCCGGCCGGATAACTGATTGCGGCCGTGAGAGCTACAGTCGCGGCCGTTCCCCGTGAGGAGTCTGCCGGGTTTGCCGCCCAACGAGCGTGGATGCTAGCGTCCGCCCGCTTCCGCGGGCACCGACGCTGGTTCGGGGATTCCGGTGCTGATTTTGCTTGGGCGTCCGCGACCGCAAGTCTCCGTTCAACTTCCAGCGCGCGAGGCATGGATGTTTCTCGATAGCCTGATGGGGTTCTTCTCCACCGACGTGGCCATGGACCTCGGCACGGCGAACACGCTGGTCTGGGTCAAGGGGCGCGGAATCGTCCTGAACGAGCCCTCCGTGGTGGCCGTGGAGAAGAGCACGAACCGCGTCCTCGCCGTGGGCAGCGAGGCCAAGCTCATGCTCGGCCGCACCCCGGACGAGATCAACGCCGTCCGCCCGCTCAAGGACGGGGTGATCGCCGACTTCCAGGTCACCGAGCACCTGCTGCGCGAGTTCGTCCAGCGCGTGCAGAAGCACAAGTTCCTGGTCCGGCCGCGCATCATCATCTGCGTTCCCTCGGGCATCACCGAGGTGGAGAAGCGGGCGGTCATCGACTCCGCCGTGCGCGCCGGCTGCCGCGAGGTGCTGCTCGTGCCCGAGCCGATCGCGGCCGCGATCGGCGTCGACCTGCCGGTGGACACACCGACCGGCAACATGGTGGTGGACATCGGTGGTGGCACGACCGAGATCGCGGTCATCGCGTTGAACGGCATCGTGACCAAGACGAGCATCCGCACCGGTGGCGACGAGATGGACGAAGCCATCATGAATTACGCGAAGAAGGCCTACAACATGCTGATCGGCGAGCAGACCGCCGAGCGCATCAAGATCGAGATCGGCTCGGCGTTCCCGCTGCCGGAGGAAATGGACATGGAGATCAAGGGCCGCGACCTCGTGCGCGGCATCCCGCGCACGCTGCGGGTCTCCAGTGTCGAGATCCGCGAGGCGCTGCAGGAGCCGGTCGGCCAGATCGTCAACGCGCTGCGCGAGTCGCTCGAGCGCACGCCGCCGGAGCTGGCCGCCGACATCGTCGACCGCGGCATCTACATGACCGGCGGCGGCGCGCTGCTGCGCGGCCTCGATCTCCTCATGCGCGAGGTCACGAACCTCAACATCCGCGTGGCACAGGATCCGCTCACCTGCGTGGTCCGGGGTGCGGGCAAGATCCTCGAGAAGCTCGAGGACTACGAGAAGGTGATCCTGAGCGGCCACCGGGACTAGTGTCCCGTCCCGGACGCCGCGTGCGCGGATCGGCGAGCCAGCGTGACCGCTCACACGGCGCGATGACGAAGTCGCATCAGGGAGATGCGTCGAGGAGGAGCAACGCGGTGAGCGGTCAGGATGGCCGTCGAGACATGTGCGCGACGTCCGGGACGAGACACTAGGTCGTGCCCAGCATGCTGCCTCCGGCCGAGCGCCGCAGCGTCGTCCTCGTGACCGCGTATGCGGCGCTCTCGCTGTTCCTGCTCGTGGTCGGGGAGCGCATCCCCGCGAGCTGGCTGCGCGGCACCGGCGCGGTGGTGTTCGCGCCGTTCGACCGCGCGGCCGGGGCGTTCGACCGGCTGTTCACGTCGTGGAACGAGAACACCGGGCTGCACGAGAAGATCGCCCGGCTCGAGGTGGAGAACGCGCGGCTCCGGCTCATGGCGGCCGAGACCCCGCGGCTGCGGGCGCAACTCGGACTCACGGCGTGGCGCGGGCTGTCGTTGAAGCCGGTCGAGGTGCTGGCGCTCGGCGGCGGCGATCCGATGCCGGACGCGGCCACGCTCTCGGCGGGACTCAACGAAGGCGTGCAGGTCGGGGATGCGGTGCTCACGAGCGAGGGGCTGATCGGTCGCGTCACCGAGAGCTGGCCCAGCCTGTCGCGCGCGACGCTCATCACCGACCCCAACCAGGCGGTCGCGTGCGAGGTGGAGAGCACGGGCGTCAACGGGATCCTCAAGTTCGTGGCGAACCCGCGGCCGCGCCTGGTGTTGTCCGCGGTCTCGATCGCCGATACCGTCCGGGTGGGCGAGGCGGTGGTCACGAGCGACATGTCGCTGCGCTTCCCGCGCGGCGTGCCGGTCGGAACGGTGGCGCACATCGGCCACGACCCGACCGGGCTCATGCAGGAGATCGAGATCACGCCCGCGGCGCGGCTCGCACGGCTCCGGCACGCCTTCGTGGCGCCGGGCCCGCGCCCGCCGGCCGACGGCATCCCCCGACCGAAGCTGCAATTCGAGCCGTCCCACATCCGCGGCGACAAGCCGCCCGAGCTGCGCTCCGTGACCGCGGCGCGGCGCGACTCCACGAAGAAGGCGCGATGAAGCTCCTCGGCATGTTCGTGTTCACCGCGGTCGTGGCGCTGCTCCTGCGCACCACGCTGCTCGCCGGCCTCGCCGCGCGCGGCGTGGTCGTGGACGTGCTCGTGATCGCCACCGTGTCGTGGTCCCTGCGCCAGGGGGACGGCTGGGGCGCCACGTTCGGGTTCGTGATCGGGCTCGCCGCCGACCTCGACGCCTCGCACTGGATCGGCCGGCACGCGCTGGCGCTGTCGCTGCTCGGCTATGGCGTGGGCCGGCTCTCCAACACGCTCGTCAAGGACAGCTCGCTCACGCAACTGGTGCTGTTCGCCGTGGCGACCGCGCTGCACCAGGTGTGGATCGCCGCGTTCGACGCCAGCGGGGGCGTCGCGAACGCCGGCTGGCTCGTCGGCCGCGTGCTGCTCGCCACCGTGACCACCGCGCCGCTCGGCGTCCTGCTGCTCCTCCTCTCGCGCCTGTTCACGCGCCGGTCCACGTACGGGAATGCCTCAGGGTCCTCCGTCAAGGGATAGGGACGCACGCTTCGGCGTGCTCGCCGCGATCGCCATCGCGGGCTTCGGCATCGTGGTGCTGGGCCTGCTGCGGCTCCAGGTCCTGCAGCACGACGAGTTGTCGCGGCTCTCCGAGCAGAACCGTGTCCGCCTCGACGTGATCCGCGCGCCGCGCGGCGCGATCCGCGACCGCTACGGCCGCCTGCTCGCCGACAACCAGCCGAGCTTCGACATCGTGTTCCGGCCCGCCCCGATCGAGAGCACGCTCCGGGTGCGGACGCTCGTGCGCTCCGACTGGCTGGCGCGCGTCACCGGCGCGATCGACGGCGACACGCTCGAGGTGCTGCGCAAGGTGCAGGACGCGAACCGGACCGGCCAGACCGCGGTGCTGCGCCGGGCCGCGCCCTACGCGGTCATGGCCGCGGTCGAGGAGTCGCGCTCCGAGCTCCCGGGCATCGACGTGCAGGTGGCGCCGATCCGCCGCTACCCGCAGGGGCCGCTCGCCGCGCAGCTCCTCGGCTACGCGGGCGAAATCAACGAGCGCGAGCTCAGCGACCGCGAGGACGGGGACTACAAGCTCGGCGACCTGATCGGCAAGACCGGCGTCGAGGCGCGCTACGAGGAGGTCCTCCGCGGCGAGGACGGTGCCGAGTTCGTGGTCGTGAACGCCATGGGGAAACGGGTCACCACGCTCGAGCAGGGACCGCCGCGGCTGCCGGTCCCCGGCCGCGACGTCACGCTCACGATCGACCTCAAGGTGCAGCTCGCGCTTGAGGCGGCCATGGAACACGTCGACCGCGGCGCCGCCGTGGTGCTCGACCCGCGCGACGGCAGCGTGCTCGCCATGGTGAGCAAGCCGGTGTTCGACCCCAACGAATTCTCACGCGGCATCTCGTTCGCGCGCTGGAAGCAGCTGAACGAGAACGGCGCGTTCCCGCTCCTCAACCGGGCGATCCAGAGCGCCTACCCGCCCGGCTCCACGTTCAAGGTGGTGTGCATGCTGGCCGGGCTCAAGACGGGGGAGGTCGATGCGGGCTCGCACATGCCGACGTCGTGCAGCGGCGGCTACGTCTACGGCGGCCGGCGCTTCGCGTGCTGGGAGCACCACGGCCACGGGAGCCTCGACCTGGTCGACGCGCTCCAGCACTCCTGTGACGTCTACTTCTACCAGCTCGGTCTCCGCCTCGGGCTCGAACCCATCCAGGAGATGGCGCACGCTCTCGGCCTCGGCGACCGCACCGGCATCGACCTGCCCGCGGAGGCGAAGGGTCTCGTGCCGACGACGCAGTACTACAACCAGCACTTCCACACCGGGAAGTGGCCGCGCGGCGTGCTCCTGAACCTCGGCATCGGCCAGGGCGAGCTGCTCGCGACCCCGCTCCAGCTCGCGACGATGACCGCCGTGGTCGCGAACAACGGCCGCGCCGTGCGGCCGCACGTCGTGCAGTCGATCGAGGGGCAGGGGAGCTTCAAGCTCGAGAAGCCCAACGAGCCGGGTGTCATCGCCCCGCAGGCGGTCTGGGACACCGTGCACGTCGCGATGCACAAGGTGACGCTTCCCGGCGGGACCGCGAACCAGTCGCGGTCCGTGCCGGGGATGAACGTCGCGGGCAAGACCGGAACCGCGCAGAATCCGCACGGCAAGGACCACGCGCTGTTCGTGTGCTTCGTCCCGCTCGAGGCGCCGACGATGGCGCTGGCCATCGTCGACGAGAACGTCGGCCACGGCAGCGATTTCGCAGTGCCGATCGCCGGCTCGCTGTTCAAGCGGCTGTTCGCCCCGCCGGACTCGACGGGTGCCGCCGCACGGGCGGCGCGGGCGCTGGAAGTGCCCACGGACACGACGGGGGCGGACTGATGCGTTTCAAGTTCCCGCCGCTCGACTGGCCGCTCGCGATCGCCACGCTTTGCCTGATCGGCATCGGCCTCGCGATCGTGTACAGCGCCACCTCGGTCCCGGGGGCGCACGAGGGCCTGTGGGTCAAGCAGCTGGTGTGGTTCGGCGTCGCGCTCGGCGTCGCCTGGCTGGTGGCGGCACTCCACTACCGCATGTACGACTCGATGTCGTGGCCGCTCTACATTCTCTCGCTGCTGGCGCTGGTCGCGGTGTTCGCCATCGGCGTCGAGCGGCTCGGGGCCCGGCGCTGGATCGAGCTCGGGCCGCTCCAGTTCCAGCCCTCCGAGATCGCCAAGCTCGCGACCACGTTCGTGCTCGCGCGCTTCTTCGACCACGCGCGGCTCGATCTCCGGAAGGCGCGCTGGTGGGTGCCGCCGCTGTTCATCGCGATGGTGCCGTTCGTGCTCGTGGCGAAGGAGCCCGACCTCGGCACCGCGTCCAGCTTCCCGGCCATGCTCATCGCCATGTACTTCTGGGCCGGCATGCCGGCCGGGCAGCTCCTGCTCGGGCTGTCGCCGATCCTGAACGTGATGCTGTTCTTCCTCACCGGCAGCGTGTGGTGGTTCGTCGGGCTGTTCGTGGGCATGCTCGCGTTCGCCCGCCCGCGCCTCGTGGTTCTGCTGACGATGCTGGCGCTCAACGGGGCCGTTGCGGTGACGCTGCCCAAGATGTGGAACCACCTGCACGATTACCAGAAGCGGCGCATCGAGACGTTCCTGAACCCGGAACAGGATCCGAGCGGTTCGGGCTACCAGGTCATCCAGTCCAAGATCGCGATCGGGTCGGGCGGGCTGGTCGGCAAGGGCTACCTCAAGGGCTCGCAGAAGGCGCTGGCGTTCCTGCCCATGCGCCACACGGACTTCATCTACTCCGTGGTCGGCGAGGAGCTCGGACTGCTGGGTTCGTTGACGGTCGTGCTGCTCTACGGCATCGTCGTGTTCCGGGGCTACCGGCTCGCCTCCATCGCCCGGGACGGCTTCGCCGGGCTCATGGCCGTGGGCATCACCACGGCGCTCTTCTTCCACATCATGGTCAACATGCTCATGACCATCGGCTGGGCCCCCGTCACCGGAGTGCCGTTGCCGTTCCTGTCGTACGGCGGCACGGCGCTCATCGTGAACTGCGTCCAGATCGGGCTGCTGCAGAACGTCGCCCTCCGCCGCCGGGAGTACTAGGAGTCCTCATTGCATCCGGAACTTCTGCACCTGGGATTCGTGCACCTGAGGAGCTACGGGCTCATGATGGCCGTGGCGTTCGTGGTCGGCACGTTCCTCGGGCTGCGCGAGGCGCGCCGGCTCGGGCTCGACGAGGACCGGGTCGTGAACGTCATCCTGGTGACGCTGATCGCGTCGGTGTTCGGCGCGCGCATGCTGTACGTGCTCGAGCACCTCCCCGAGTTCCGCCGCGAGTGGACCAGTGCGCTCGCGCTGTGGCAGGGCGGCCTGACGCTGTACGGCGGCATTGCGGCGGGCACGTTCGCGGGCCTCGTGGCGGCGCGGCGCATGCGGCTCCCGGTGTGGATCACCGCCGACGCGCTCACCCCGTCGATCGCGCTCGGCACCATGTTCGGGCGCATCGGCTGCTTCCTGAACGGCTGCTGCTACGGCCGGCCCACGAACCTGCCGTGGGGCGTGGTCTTCCCGCACGACTCGTTCGCCTACCTCGAGTTCGGCGACCAGCCCGTGCATCCTTCGCAGCTCTACAACGCGCTCGCGGGCCTGCTGATGTTCGTGCTGTTCCAGTCGCTGCGCCATCGTTTCCGCGTGCCGGGCGTGATGTTCTGGTCGTTCATCGTGCTGTTCGCGCTGGTGCGGATCCCGATCGACTTCACCCGCACCTACGAGCCGGACACGGTCCTCATGCGCATCGGGATGTCCGACGTCACCGAGAGCCAGCTGATGAGCGCGGGCATGATCCTGTTCGGCGTCCTGATGATCCTCCGGCTCCGCCGGAACGCCCCGCGCGAGACCACGCCCGCCCGCGCGCTGCCGTGACCGCGCCGGTCCGGCTCGCCGTCCTCGGCGATCCGCTGCGCTTCTCGCGCTCGCCGGAACTCCACCGCGCGGGGGCCGCGGCGCTGGGCATCGCGTGCGAATCGCACCTGCTGCGCACACCGGTCGCCGACCTCGCGGCGACGCTCGAGCGGCTCGAACGCGAAGGCTACACGGGCTGCAACCTGACCATGCCGCTCAAGGAAGCGGCGCTCGCCTGCGTGCGCGAGGCCACGCCGCGCGCGAGGCGCGCGCGCTCGGTCAACACCGTCACGTTCCGGGCCGGGGGGTCCGAGGGCGACACCACCGACGGCGCCGGGTTCGTGGAGTTGCTCGCGGCGCTCGACCGCGACGTCGCGAAGTGCGGCGTCGTGCTGCTCGGCGCGGGGGGCTCGGCGCGCAGCCTGGCGCTCGCCGTGGCCGATGCGGGCGGGCGTATCGGCGCCGTGGTGTCGCGGCGAGAGCCCGGGGCCGACGCGGCGTGGGGCGGCGTGCTCGGGGCCCGCTGGTGCGCATGGGATTCCCCGGCCGAGCGGGCGGCGCTGGCCAAGGCGGACGTGGTGGTCAACTGCACGCCGCTCGGCGCGGAGGCTCCGCCGGCGCCACTCGAAGCCATCGCGCGCGGGGCGCTCGTCGTGGATCTCACCTACGGCGAGGCGATCACGCCCTGGGTGCGGGCGGCGCGCGCGCTCGGGCTCGAGGCGGTGGACGGGCTCGGATTGCTCGTGCACCAGGCGCGACACTCGCTCATGCACTGGTTCGGTCGCGAGGTTCCGCTCGCGCCGCTCGCGGCGGCGGTGGGGTGGCCGCGCTGACCCGGCGCGACGCCCCCTTTGAGAAGCGCTCGCTTTCGCTCGCGCGCCTCGCTCCGCTCGGCCGTTGGCGAGCTCTCGCGGGGCGTGCGCTGGCCGGTGCGGTGGGGCCGATCGCGCGTGACTTCCTCGAGTTCGTGCTGCCGCAGCGCTGCCCGGGCTGTGGGGTGCCCGCGGCGCCGGACGTGCTCCTGTGCGAGCGCTGCACCGCGCGGCTTCCCCGACTCGCGGGGGCGCTGTGCGCGCGCTGCCTGCGCGACGACCAGCCGCCCGACGCCTGCGGCCGCCATCCCGGGGACGCGGTGTACGCGGCGTTCGTCTACGACGAGCGCGTGGCGCTGCTCGTCCAGGCGCTCAAGTTCGGCGCGCGGCCGCGGCTCGCGCGCGCCTGCGCGCCGGCCCTTGCCGCCGCGCTGCCGGCCACGGCGCGTGCGCCGGCACTCGTGACCGCCGTGCCGCTCCATTCGGTGCGGCTCCGGAGCCGGGGGTACGACCAGGCGGCGTGCCTCGGCGAAGCGCTCGCCGACCAGATCGGCGCCCCGTTCGTTCCCGATCTCCTGGTTCGCACGCGCGAGACCGCGGCGCAGAGCGGCCTCAAGGCCCGCGAGCGCCGGAGGAACGTGGCCGGGGCGTTCCGCGTCGCGCGGCCGGCGTGGGTGCGCGGCCGCGACGTGCTGGTCGTGGACGACGTCCTCACCACGGGCGCCACGCTCCACGAGGCGCTGGCCACGCTGCGCGCCGCGGGCGCCCGGACCAAGGGGGCAGCCCTCGCCTGGGCACAGTGACCCGCACCCGAGCCACCCGGGGGGCCCTGGCGGCGGCGCGTGCCGGGGCCACGTCCGGGCGTGGGTGCCCGGAGGGATCCCCGCCCTGCTAGAGTGAACAGCCGGGCTCCCGAGCTTCACACCCGCACCGAGACTGCCATGTCGCACCTGCACATCCCCGACGGCATCCTGCCACCCATCCTCTGGGTCTGGGGATTGATTCTCACCGCAGTGCTGCTGCTCTTGAGTTCGCGCGTCGCACGCCGGGCGGGCCAGCGGCAGATCGCGTTCCAGAGCGCGCTCGGCGGCATCATGCTCGCGGTCATGGCGATCCCGGTGCCGATCGCCGCGTTCGATTACTGCATGACGCTCGCGGGACCGGTGGGCGTGCTGCTCGGCGCGGCGCCCGCGTTCCAGGTGTCGTTCGTTGTGACGCTGATCCTCGCGCTCCTCGGGCAGGGGGGCTTCACCGTGGTGGGCCTCAACACGCTCGTGCTCGGAGTGGGCGCCGCGATGGCGCGCCCGCTCTACCTGCGCGTCGTCCCCCGGCTCGGGCCGGCGCGTGCCATGGCCGCCGCGACCGCGGTCTCGCAACTCTTCTCCACCGTGTGCTGGTGCGCCCTGCTGCTCCTCTCGGTGCGGCTCACGCCGAACGGCGTGCCGAACCACGAGGTGGGGCACACGCTCATCGAGGTCTGGCACCGCGTCGGGGCGGCGGTGGTGATTCCGCTGCTCCTTGCGGCCGTCGCGCTCGAGGCGCTGCTCGGCTATGGTCTGGCGCACTTCCTCGATCGCGTCCGGCCCGACCTGCTGCCGATGCCCGCGACGGCGCCCGCGGCCGGGCCGGTCCCGGCCGCGGGTGCGCCGGGAGTTCCCAGGATCCCCAGGCTCCCCTAGGTCCCATGATCAACACGTTCGCGCAGATCGACTTCCTCGCCAGCGCCGGGCACTCGCCCTGGCACCGCGCGAGCGCGCTCACCAAGCTGCTCCTGACCGCGCTCTACGTCACGCTGGCGGTCGTGACTCCGTCGTGGGGCGTGCTGGCCGTGCTGCTCGTCACCGCGCTGGTGCTGTGCGCGAGCGCGCAGGTGCCCGGCCGGCTCATGCTCGCCGCGGTCACCACGCCGTTCCTGTTCTCCCTCATCTTCGTGAGCGCCCATTTCCGCGCCGACTGGGACGACCCGCTCATCCTGTTCGCGCGGCCGATCGTGGCGAGCCTCACCGCGGTGTGGCTCGTGAGCACGACGCCGTATCCGGACCTGTTCGCGCCGCTGTCGCGCGTGCTGCCGCGCGGCATCGGGGACAGCCTCTTCCTCACCTACCGGGCGGTGTTCGCGCTGCTCGCGCGCGTCGCCCGCATGTGGACCGCGCTACGGCTGCGCGGCGCCGTGGCGCGGCCGGTGAACGAGCGCTTCAAGCTGCTGGGGGAGGCGGTCGGAACGGTCGTGCTGTCCGGATTCGACCGCAGCGAGCGGCTCTACCAGGTCATGCAGATGCGCGGGCACTCGGGCCGGGTGTGCGGCTGCCGGCACTACCTCGATCTCACCCGCGACGACTTCTGGGTGTTCCTGGGCATGGCCTGGGCCGGCGCCGCGAGCGCGCTCCTCTGGGGCCTGAGGTCGTGATGCGGCCGGCGGGACCCCACCTGCGCGCCTCCTCCGGGACGATCGTCCGTGTCTCGTGCGTGCGTCACACCTACCCGGACAAGACCAGCGTCCACCTGTGCGGGCTCGACTTCGTGGTCAGCGCGGGCCAGCGCGTGGTCGTGCTCGGGCCGAACGGGTGCGGCAAGAGCACGCTCCTCTACCACATCCTCGGGCTCCTCGCGCCCGAGGAGGGCGAGGTCAGCGTGTTCGGCGTGGATCCGTCGCGGCAGTTCTCGAAGATCCGCGAACGGGTCGGCGTGCTCATGCAGAATGCCGACGAGCAGATCATCGCGCCGACCGTGTGGGACGACGTCTCGTTCAGCCCGCGGAACTATGGCTACACCGATGCGGACGTGGAAAAGAAGACCACCTATGCCCTGCAGCGGATGGGCATCGAGCACCTGAAGCACAAGGTCTGCCACTACCTCTCGGGGGGTGAGAAGCGCAAGGTGGCGCTCGCGGGCGCGCTGGTGCTGGAGCCCGAGCTGCTGGTGCTCGACGAGCCGTTCGAAGGGCTCGATCCGGCCTCGAGAAGCGAGATGGTGGACCTCCTCAACACGCTCAATCGCGAGCACGGCGTGTCGTTCGTGGTGGCCACGCACGACGTCCAGATGGTGGCGCCGCTCGCCGACCGCGTCTACCTGCTGAAGAACGGCGGCGAGATCGTGGCCCAGGGCCCGCCGGGCGAGGTGTTCCAGGACGTCGAGCTGCTGCGCGCGACGAACCTCGAGCCGCCGGTGCTGGCGGAGCTGTTCCAGCGGCTCGAGGCGGCGGGCTACGCGCTCGGGCGCCCGCTCACGCCCGAGGAGGCCGCCGAGCGCCTCGTGCGTTGGGTGGAGGCCGAGCGCGAGCGTGCCGCGGGTGCGGTCGCGAGCGCGCTCACCGACGCGCACGGTACGAAGGCTCCGTCAGCCGCCGGCTCGCCGCTTCCCAAGCTCGCCACGGTGGCGGCGCCGGGCGCCAAGCCGCCTTCGATACCGGGCGCGGAGCCCGCACTCGGGCCGGGGCTCGAGCCGCGCGGGGAAGTCCCCCGCCCGTGACCGGCGACCTGTTCGGCGACACGCCGGGCGGCGGGGCGGGCGGAGGCTACGGGGCGCTGCCCGCGGACCCCGGGCCCAACGCGCCGCTCGCCGACCGGATGCGCCCGCGTCGCTTCGAGGAGCTGGTGGGGCAGGAGCACCTCCTCGAGGAGGGCAGTCCGATCGCGCTCATGCGGGACGGCCGGCATCTCTCGAGCGTCGTGCTGTGGGGCCCGCCCGGCACCGGCAAGACGACGCTCGCACGGCTCATCGCGCGCACGGCGGGGGTGCCATTCGTGCAGATCTCGGCGGTGCTGTCCGGCGTCAAGGAGGTGAAGGAGGTCATGGAGCGCGCGGTGCAGCACCGGCGGCGCACCGGCCAGCCGACCATCCTGTTCGTGGACGAGATCCACCGATTCAACAAGGCGCAGCAGGATGCGTTCCTCGCGCACGTCGAGCGCGGCGACATCGTGTTCATCGGCGCCACCACCGAGAATCCGAGCTTCGAGGTCAACTCCGCGCTGCTGTCGCGGGCGCGCGTGCTCGTGCTCCGCGAGTTGAAGGAGCCCGCCATCCGCGCGCTCATCGGCCGCGCGCTCTCCGACGAGCGCGGGCTCGCCGGTCGGATCGCCGCGAGCGAGGAGGCGCTGGACCTGCTCGCCGCGGCCGCCGATGGCGACGCGCGCCGGGCGCTCACGACGCTCGAGATCGCGGCGGCGACCGCGGAGGCCCACGAGCGTCCCATCACCGCCGAGGACGTGCGCGCCGCGCTCGCGCGGCGGCACCTGCGCTACGACCGCGCCGGCGAGGAGCACTACAACCTGATCTCGGCGCTCCACAAGAGCCTGCGCGACTCGGACCCGGACGCGAGCCTCTACTGGTTCGGCCGCATGATCGCCGCGGGCGAGGATCGCCTGTATGTCGCCCGCCGGCTGGTTCGGTTCGCGAGCGAGGATGTCGGGATGGCCGACCCGACCGCGCTCCAGCTCGCCGTCGCGGCGTTCAACGCCTACCACCAGCTCGGCTCGCCCGAGGGCGAGCTGGCCCTGGCACAGGTCGTCGTCCACCTCGCGCTCGCCCCCAAGTCGAACGCCGTCTACTCGGCGTACGGCGCGGTGATGGCCGAGATCGAGGACAGCGGTTCGCTGCCCCCGCCGAAGGTGATCCTGAACGCCCCGACCGGGCTGATGAAGGAGCTGGGTTACGGCGCGGGTTACGCCTACGCCCACGACGACCCCGCAGGGGCCAGGGCGCAGCAGCACCTGCCGGACGAGCTGGTGGGGAAGAGCTGGTGGCGCGGTTCGCCGCCCCGCGAGCGCTGAGTCCAGCGTCGCCCCGGCATTCGATTCACATTCGAGCTCATCCGAGCTCATCTCCCGTCCTGCCCTTCTACTTTCATGGATGGCCACAAGCGCTTGTCGCGCAGCGGGAACGCCCGCCGGGGGGATTTCCGGCAGCGACCGGGTTGCCGCCGGGCTGTTCGCTCCGGGAAATCGCGCCCGCCCGCCGAATCGTGCAAATTGCCATCGCATCTGCGCTTGCGGGGTGCTACCTTCGGTTCGACGCACTCTGCTGCCAACCCCGACGGGCCCTTCACCTTCCAGCACGAGGAGATCCCCCTTATGAAGCGTGCGGCTACCACATTGATCGTATCGCTCTTTGCGTTGGTGGGATCCGCGACCATCGCCCAGTCGGCGCTGCGTGTTCCCCAGGTGCCGGTCATCGGCGGTGGCCTGCAGGCGTATCTCACTTCCGTCGGTGAGACCATCAACGTGCTGACCGACCAGGATGCCACGCAGACGTGGTCGCACACGATCTCGGGCACGACGACATACACGATCCAGTTCCAGAGCTCGCCGAACGCCGCGATCCAGCAGTTCGGCCTTTACAACGCCTCGGCCATCATCCCGCCGCTCTTCTTTCTCGTGAGCGGCAGCGTGGGCCCGCTGGGCTTCTCCACCGCCACGTTCAAGCCGGGCAACATCGTGGTCGTGAATCGGTTCGACGCGCTCGGGAACTTCCTGAGCACGACGACGTTCGGCGGCGTCGATCCGAACAACTTCGGCTTCTATCTCTCGGTGGCCGCGGGCACGGTGTTCACGCAGGACGGCCGCAATCCCGGCGGGCTTGCGCGCGCGATCACGTTCAAGGGCACGGGCGCCAACGCGGGCACGTGGTGGCTGTGCTGGGACGAGCCGATGGCGACCGCGCCCGGCGACCAGGACTACGACGATCTCGTGGTGATGCTCGAGTCGGTGAACACGACTCCGGTGAGCAAGACCACGTGGGGCCAGGTGAAGGCGCGTTTCCACTAGGCGCGCGCACAGCGCCAACGGCGCACCGATTGGACCCCGCGAAGAAGGGCGGCCCTCGCACGAGGACCGCCCTTCGTGTCTCCGGAGTTTCGCCCCCGCGTCAGCGCGCCGCGGCGAGCAACTCCTTCGCCGGGGTGTTCCCGAGGCAGGTCGTCCACCAGCCGGTGCGGATCGTCTCCACGAACTCGGGCGGCAGGCCCTCCTCTTCCATCTCGCGGGCGAGCGCCTCGTGGTCATAGCGGACCTCGCGGAAGCCGGCCGTGACCTGCCGCCCGTCGAACGCCAGCTCCGCGTACCACGTATTCGTGCGGCCGTCGTGCGCCGGCCGGCCGATCGCGCCGCAGTTGACCACGAGCCGCCCGCCCGGAAGTGGGCGCTGCCAGTGGAGGCCGGTGTGCGAGCAGACGATCACGTCGGCGTCGGTCGCGTCGCAGAGCCATGAGAGGAACGCGTCGGAACAGGCGCTCTCCCACAGGAACTCGTTCTGCCGCCGGGGCGAGCCGTGGCAGAGGAGCACGCGCCGGCCGCCGATCGTGAGCCGCGCCTCGCGCGGCAGTGAGCGGAGCCATCCGCGCGAGGGCCCGCCGACGCGGGCTGCG
>CAYSWZ010000199.1:0-10671 GCA_964434945.1 uncultured bacterium
CGCATCTGCACGCGGACAATAGAGGCGGGGAAGACCTCGCTGGATTACTCGTCGCCGCCTGGGTTGTCTCCGGAAGCTAGCTCGAGTATCCCATTCGAGAGTAGGGGCCCGGCTGGAACCGCGTCCCGACCGACAGGGTACTGGGGAGGTGGGCCCGAACATCTGCCCAGTTGTTCCCGACTCCTCGCCCGCGAGACCCAGGCAGGATTGCCGCTGACTGATTCGGTAGCGGCCGCCACGGCCTGCGCCTCCGGGCACCGCACGGCGACGCTTGTGACCTCATGCATGGGGCGCCGCACGGCCGGCACTTGCTCGTCGTGGCAGTCTCGAGCTGGAAGGAGGCTCCCAGTGAAGCGACTCGCGTCGATGGTGCCCGTGTTGTTGATCGCGGGGCTGGTGGGCTGTGGGAAGAGCACCATGGTCACGGGCCCAGGAGCCGTCCCCGCGCAATGGACACGGAGTTCCGCGGGGCTCCCTGGCACAGGGGCGTGTGGTGCCCTCATCAGCAGCGGCACGACGCTGTTGGCCGGGACGTCTCTTGGGGTGTTCCAGTCCACCGATGACGGCCTCACCTGGACGGCGGCCACGAAGCAGCCGACGAACCCGAACGTCCATTCGCTCACTGCCAGCGGCACGACCCTGCTGGCCGGGACCGATGCCGGGGTGTCCCGCTCGACCGACGGCGGGCTCACTTGGACACAGGCCACGACGCAGCCGGCGAACTTGTTCATCCGTTCCCTCACCGCGAGCGGCGCGACGCTGCTGGCCGGGACAGATGGCGCCGGCGTGTTCCGCTCCACCGACGGCGGCGTCACCTGGACGGCGCCTACGACACAGCCGACGAACCCGTACGTCCTTTCTCTCGACGCCAGCGGCACCACGCTGTTAGCCGGGACCGCTGCCGGGGTGTTCCGCTCGACCGATGGCGGCGTCACCTGGACGGCGGCCACGACGCAGCCGACCAGCCCAATCATCTATTCCCTCACCACCAGCGGCACGACGCTGTTGGCCGGGACCGCTGCCGGGGTCTTCCGCTCCACCGATGGCGGGCAAACGTGGACGGCAGCCACAACGCAGCCGACCAGCCCGAGCATCATTTCCCTCGCCGCCAGCGGCACGACAGCGTTGGCCGGGACCTACGGCGCGGGGGTGTTCCGCTCGACCGATGGCGGCGTCACCTGGACAGCGGCCACGACGCAGCCGACGAACCCGCACATCCATTCCCTCACCGCCGGGGCCACAACGCTGTTGGCGGGAACCGCTGCCGGCGTGTTCCGCACCACCGATGGCGGGCTCACCTGGACGGCGGCCTCGACGCAGCCGACGAACCCGTCCATCTATTCCCTTACCGTGAGCGGCGCGACCCTGGTGGTCGGGACAAGTGACTCCGGCGTGTTCCGCTCCACCGATGGCGGCCTCACCTGGACGGCAGCCGCGACACAGCCGACGGACCCCTTCATCCGTTCCCTGACCACCGGCGGCGCGACCCTGCTGGCCGGGACAAGTTTCGCCGGCGTATTCCGTTCCGCCGATGGTGGGGTCACGTGGACGGCAGCCACTACGCAACCGACCAACCCGGCCATCTATTGCCTGGCAGCCAGCGGCACGACGATGTTGGCCGGGACCGGGGGTGCGGGTGTGTTCCGCTCCACCGACGGCGGCCTCAACTGGACGGCGGCCACAACGCAGCCGACGAACTTGGAGATCCTTTCCCTCACTGCCAGCGGCACGACGATCTTGGCCGGGACCGGGGGCGCGGGGGTGTTCCGCTCCACCGATGGCGGTCTCACCTGGACGGCGGCCACGACCCAACCGACAAACCCGGAGATCTTTTCACTCGCCGCCAGCGGCACGACGCTATTCGCCGGGACCCTTGGCTCCGGGGTGTTCCGCTCCACCGATGGCGGCCTCAGCTGGACGGCGACCGCGAAGCAGCAGACTTCAATCATCTGGTCCCTCACAGCCAGCGGCACGACGCTGTTTGCCGGGACCGATGGCGCGGGGGTACTCCGCTCCACCGATAGCGGCCAAATCTGGGAGAGGCTAGTAGATGGGACAATGACCACTGCGACCGTCCGGGCCCTCACCACCAGCGGGACGACGCTGTTGGCAGGCACGGATGACGCGGGGATCTGGCAGTGTCCGCTGTAGTGAAGGATTCGACCAGGTGCGCAAAGCTCATTTGGATTGGTCAGGGATGGGCCCCGATGGACGCGGACCAGCCGCAGCATCGGACAGGGGCGGGGCGCGGATTCAGCCGAAGCAGGCATGACTCGAGCGCTCGGGAGGCCTGCACACGGGTTCGTTCATCCTTCGGACTGGGCGGGTCCGGCAGAGCGTCAGCAGATCCATTGCTGAAGTCTCGCTGCCGTGCAGCAAGGTGTCGCGAGATCGGACTCGACGGCGACCGCGGAATCAACGACTTCGTATGGCCGCTCAAGCGTGCTCGAGGGACCTCGTTTGTAGACGGCCTGACGTCGGCCGCAAGTGGACGCGGTAGTAGGCGGCGTCCGCTTCCAGCTCGCCGGCGCGGTACTCGGGGGTCGCGAACACGGCCACCAATTCCTCCATGTCGCACGGCGCAATCCAGCGGCGTTCCGCTCGGAGGAACAAGTGGTCGTCATGGGAAGGCGAGCTCGTGTCGAGCAGGATCAGGCGGGATGTCCGTTCGGGATGCAGAATCGCGCACTCCATGACGAGCACTCCGCCCCACGAGTGCCCGAGCACCATCATCGCTGGGAGGCCGAGATGCGCACGCAGCGCGTCGAGATCCTCAATCTCGGAGGCCAGAGGGAAGTCCTCGGCTGGGGGGTTGCCCGAGGACGCCCCGCGACCGCGCTGGGCGTAGTCGATGAGTTGGCAGGGATTCCGCGCGGCGATCGAGCTCGGGCAGCAGATACAGGTGTTCGAATTCGGGCCCCGGTGCAGCACCACGATGGGCGTGCCCCGGCCGACGTCACGGAATCACAGTTCCGCCGCGCCGACTGCGAGCCGGCCCTCGCGGGCAGCAGACCTCTCAGGTGCTGAATGAGCGTGCACCGAACGTCACCCGGGCATGCGAACGAAGTCGCCGATCTCTCGAATCCTCCCAGAGGGCACGCGGACGAACAAGCACCAGGCCCGCGCGACACGTCGCGGCGGGAACCGGGCATTGCCGCCATCGCTCCGCGGCGTATTCTCCCCGGAGGAGGACAGGACGCGTGGATCTTCGTGCGGCGATCGCCACCCGGTACGCTCGAGTCCGTGCGTCCTGCGGGACCAAGGCGTCCAGGCGGGGCGCGCGCGCCGGCGTGTGCCAGAGCCTCAACCGCACTCCCGAGGGCCCGACGTTCCTCTGCCCGGCTCCGGACAAGAGGATTACGCGCCCGGCCCGCCGCCTCCTGCTCGCCGCTCCGCTTCTCGCGGCGCTCTTCAGCGGCTGTAGCTCCTCCGGCACCGCGCCCAAGCCGAGCGCGGCGCTCCGGAGCCCAGCGATCTCGCCCGACAGTGCACGGCTCGCGTTCGTCGTCGATGCGGGCAGCGGGATGCCGGCGTCGGGCCCGGGGCTCTATCTCATGGATCTCGCAACCGGAGACGCGACGCTGCTTTCCCCGTCCGGCAACTGGCCGACATGGGCCCCGGATGGCCAGCGGGTGGCGTACGCGAACCCGCAGCTCACCACCACGAACGTCGTGACCTCCGTGACGGTCGCACTCGGGGCGTTCACCGCGGAGTTCCCCGCCTGGTCGCCCGACGGGACGCTCATCGCCTACTGCACCGGCCAGGGCGACCCGCACGGCTTCCGCTCGATCTCGGTCATGCGAAGCGACGGGACGAATCCCACCGACATCAGCGTGCACGGGACGGGTGAGTGGCTCTCGCCATCGTGGTCGCCGACCAGTCACTGGCTCGTGCACACCCGCTTCGCGCCCGGTGCCAAGGTGGCGCAGCTCTACGTCATGACCGCGCGGGGCGACTCGGCCCGCCAGCTCTCGTTCTCCGGTGCGCACGAGGAGTCGCCGGCGTGGTCGCCCGACTCCCAGTACGTGGCGTTCATGCGCGTGACGAGCGGTACGCCGGGGGTGTGGGTGATGCGCGCGGACGGAAGCGACGCGCGATTCGTCGTGGCGGGCCGTGATCCGGACTGGCTCCCGCACGCTCATTCGCTCGTCTATTCGCTGAACTCCTCCGAACGGGTGAACTCGCTCGGGATCATCGACCTTGACGGGACGAACCCGCGGCTCGTGGTGCCCCGGTTCGCGGGCGGGGGAGTGGGGCGCGCGGCTGCAAAGTGAGTGGGCGGGCGAGCGTGCGTCTCGCAATGCCGCCGCCCGGATCGCGCCTCTCGCCGGACGATTCCTTAGACCCATGAACGCCCGCATGCTAACGTCCTCCGTCCAGGCCGCCGCCGGCACCCTGCCCGCGACGGCCGATCCCTACCGCATGCTCGCTCCCGGCACCAAGCTCGGCCCGTACGAAGTGCTCGCGCCGCTCGGCGCGGGCGGCATGGGCGAGGTGTACCGCGCGAGGGACTCGCGACTCGGGCGCGACGTCGCGGTGAAGGTGCTGCCACGCCACCTGACCGAGAACCCCGAAGTGCGCGCGCGCTTCGAGCGCGAGGCGCGCACCGTCTCGAGCCTGAACCATCCGCACATCTGCACGCTGCACGACATCGGCCGCGAGGGCGAGACCGACTACCTGGTGATGGAGCTGGTCGAGGGCGAGACGCTCGCCGACCGGCTCACGAAGGGGCCGCTCTCGGCCGACCAGGTCCTGAGGCTGGGCGCCGAGATCGCCGATGCGCTCGACAAGGCGCACCGGGCGGGAATCATCCATCGCGACCTGAAGCCCGGGAACATCATGCTGGCGAAGAGCGGCGCGAAGCTGATGGACTTCGGCCTCGCGCGCGCGACCGGACTCGCCGGCTCCGGCGGCGGGAGCGGGGCGTCGCTCGGCGGGCTCACCCAGTCGCCCACGATGATGCAGCCGCTCACCGCCGAGGGCTCGATCGTCGGCACGTTCCAGTACATGGCGCCGGAGCAGTTGGAGGGCGCCGAGGCCGACGCCCGCAGCGACCTCTGGGCGCTGGGTTGCGTGCTTTACGAGATGGCCACCGGCAAGCGCGCGTTCTCCGGCGCGACCCAGGCGAGCCTCATCAGCTCGATCATGAAGGACCAGCCGCGCCCGATCGGCGAGCTTCAGGAATTGTCGCCGCCCGGGCTCGAGCGGCTGGTGCGCGCGTGCCTCGAGAAGAACCCGGAAGACCGCATCCAGACCGCGCATGACGTGCGACTCCACCTCCGCTGGATCGCCGAGGGGGGCTCGCAGGCGGGCGTCCCGGCGCCGGTCGCCGCGCGGCGGCGAAACCGCGAGCGCCTGGCGTGGTGGCTCGCCGCGGGTGCCGGAGCCGCCGCGGTCGCGCTCGCGATACTCCACTTCGGATTTCCGCCGCCCGCACCACAGACGCTCCGTTTCGAGGTGCCCTCGCCGACCTCGGTCCAGAGTGAGGACTCCCCGCGCATCTCGCCCGACGGCAGGACGCTCGCCTACAACGCCACCGATTCCACGGGTGCGAGCCGCGTGTGGGTGAGGCCGCTCGGCGCGCTCACCGCGCAGGTGCTGCCCGGGACCGATGGCGCGACGCGGCCGTTCTGGTCGCCCGACAGCCGCTTCCTCGCGTTCATGGCGGGCGGGAAGCTGAAGAAGATCAGCGTCACGGGCGGGCCGCCGACCGTGATCTGCGACGCGCCGACCGGCTCCGACGGAAGCTGGGGCCGGGGCGGCTTCATCCTGTTCGACGGCCGCGGCGCCGATCCGATCATGCGCGTGGCCGCGACCGGTGGCGTCGCAACGGCGCAGGTCCGGGAGGATTCCTCGAGCCATGTGCTTCAGGTCGGCTGGCCGGAGTTCCTGCCCGACGGGAAGCACTTCCTCTATCTCGCGATCCTGCCGCAGGCGACGCTGCACGTCGCCTCGCTCGACTCCAGGCAGGATCGCGCGCTCGGGCCGTGCGAATCGCAGGTCCAGTACGTGAAGCCCGGGTACCTCCTTTATTCGCGAGGCGGCTCGCTCGTGCTCCAGCACTTCGACACCGGGGCGCTGAAACTCGTGGGCGAGCCGGTGCCGGTCGCGGAGCAGGTGGGCTCGAGCGCCGTCGGCGGCTCGGACTTCCGCGCCTCCGAGAATGGCGTGCTCGTCTATTCGACGCGCTCGGCCGAGGCCGGCGAGCTGGTGGAGCTCGATCGCGCGGGCAAGCAGCGGCGCGTGCTCCCTTCCCAGCCGGGAGCGCTGATGCCGGCTCTGTCGCCGGACGAGCGACGGATCGCGGTACGCGTGGTCGACCCGCAGACCCGCACCCGCGACATCTGGCTCATCGACCGCACTCGCGAGATCTCGACGAGGTTCACGTTCGAGAAGTCGAACGAGAACTACCCGCTGTGGGCGCCGGACGGGAAGCGCATCGCCTACTGGTCGGACGCTCCGGGCGCCTCGGGGATCACGGTCAAGCAGCTCACCGGATCGGGTGAGACGGAACGGATCGCCCCCACGACGGAGGAGGCGACGCTCAAGGACTGGTCCAGGGACGGGAGCACGATCTTCTACGATGTGACCGGCGGGTCGGGCACGGACATCTGGACCCTTCCGCTGACCGGGGACCGGAAGCCGCGACCGTTCCTCAACAATCCGTCGTTCAGCGAGTACGACGCCCGGCTGTCACCCGACGGCCGCTACCTCGCGTACGTGTCGGACGAGTCGGGACGCGACGAGGTCTACGTGCAGACGTACCCGGACCGGAGCGAGAAGTGGCAGGTGTCGGCGCACGGCGGGAACGACCCGCGCTGGAACGCCGGCGGCCACGAGATGTACTACCTCTCGCCCGACCAGCAGATGATGGCGGTGCCCGTTCGCACCGTACCCAAGTTCGATCTGGGTACGCCGCAGAGCCTGTTCACCGCACGCGTCCTCTTCCCGGGACTCCAGCGCTCGCACTACGCCGTGACGGCGGACGGGCAGACGTTCATCCTGTTCACGCCCACGGCGAACCGCACGCTCCCGACGACGACCGTGGTCGTCAACTGGGCCGCGGAGCTCGGGCGGCGCTAGCCGGGCTTCCGATGAACGCCTCGGGCCGCCGCGGGCCGGAGCGGAAATCCACTCGGGCGGGCTGGCCCGCCCGCTTCCGGTCCTTGCGCGGACAGCCTAGACTCGTGTAGACACGCTGCCAGGGCGGTGCACGAGCGGCGGCATCGGCGATCTCGAGAGCCGATGCCGTCCAGACGGTTCATGGATGAGCCTGCGAGCCGGGACCACGCCACATGGCCCTGGATCGGCGCCCACCTCCGCGGCAGACGAGCGCCGCCACATCCGAACCGGGCGCACCGACCGCAACGCGCCTCACGTCGCATCTCTCCTGGGGGATTCATGCTCCATCCTGTGCGAGTCCGTTCCACCCCGCCTCATGGCATTCGCCGCCAGTTGCTGCTGGCTTCGTGGATCTCGATCGCGGGTGGCCTGCTTGCGGCGACTGGTGCGAACGCGGCGTCCTCCAAATGGCTCGCAGCGAACATGAATCAAGCCGGTAGCGACTCCGTCGCCTCCTCCCAGAGCCAGCGGCCCGCCTTCACGGCCCCGACTCCCAGACCGCTGACCGCCGCAATGCCGAAACCCAGGGCCAACAGCATGCATCTGTACGGCGGACTGTTCGCCCCGATCGACGTCAATGCGCCGAGCCCGACGCTCGGCGTGCGCCTCGGCAGGCGTCTGGGCGCGCACCTCCAGGGGGGTCTGCTCGTCGACTGGACGTTCGAGAGGAAGAACCTGGAGCAGCCGATCAATGGACTTCCGGGTCTGCAGCCTCACCTGATTCTCGCGCGTGCCGACGGGCAGCTGATCCCGGTGATGGCGTTCTTCGAGGTGAGCCTCACCGAGAAGCGGTTTCTCGTGCCGTATGCCGGCATCGCCGCGGGCTACGAGTGGTTGCTCCTCCATGCCAACGACTATCGCACCGGTGAGACGGCCTCGGCGACGTACGCGAATGTCGCCTGGCAGGGCTGGGGAGGGCTCGGCATCCGACTGGATCCGGGCCTGCGTGTCGACTTCGAGCTCAACTACAACGGCGGATCGCTCGAGCGCAACGCCACCGACTCGAGCGGCCTGCGTGAGGCGGTCCGCGTGAACGGTGTGGGCGCGAGGGTGGGTCTGGACATCCTGTACTAGCGATGCTGCGAACCGTCAGGGCCGGTGCCGGGAGCGGCGTTCACGCCGCAGCGCAGCGCATTCACCTCGCGCGGGCGCTCGCATTGTGGCTGGCTCTCGGCGTGGGTGTCCCCGAGGCGCGTGCGCAGATCGGGCCCAACGCGCGTGCGCCGCTCGGGCCCAACATCTGGTCGATGCAATTGGATGGTGGAGTGTTCGCGCCGACCGAGGCCAGCGGGGCGAGCCCCACGGCTGGAATGCGCTACTGCAAGCACTACAGCACGCATCTGCAGGGAGGCCTGCTGACCGGGTGGACGTTCAAGCGCACCACACTGGAGGCTCCCGCCGGGGGCGTGCCGGGCCCCGAGCCACGTGCCGAGCTCGCCCGGACCGACGCGAACCTCGTGCCCCTGATGGGATTCGTACAGGTCAACTTCACCGACACGCGCCGGCTGGTGCCCTTTGCCGGCTTCGGCGCCGGCTACGAGTGGCTGACCCTCCACGAGTTCGACCACCAGACCGGAGAGCAGACCAAGGTGACCTACGCCAACCTGGCCTGGGAGACCTTCGCCGGCATCGGCTTGCACTTCGCCAGCATCTGGCGCTTGAACAGCGAGCTTTACTACAACGGGGGTTCGCTGGAACGAAAGGTGCCCGATGCAAACGGGAACTTCGTGCGCGAAGCGGTGCATGTGAACGGCGTGGGCGTTCGAGTGGGGTTCGACATGTTGTTCGATTGAGGTAGACGATTGCCGGAATGGCGCGGCGGTGCTTTGGCGTTGTTCGGTCCCACGGGCAGCAGGTCCGGTGTGCGCTCGCATGCCGATGGCCGGGGTCGTTTTCGCTGACTCGGCGTCCCAATTGCCCGCGGCCACCCCGAGGGGTGGCCGCGAGGGCTGTAACGATGTCCTCGAGCGGGTTCCGCGCGCGTTCACCGCAACCCGTTCACCGCAACCAGAGGAGGCGCTCGGCTCGGTTGCCCCACGGAGTCGCCAGGCGCACGAAGTAGAGCCCGGCGCCGGCAGGGCTGCCACCGGCCGTACTGCCGTCCCAGCGACAGCTCTGCGGGCCTGCAGCGAACGTGCCTTCGTTCGACCACAGGAGGCGCCCGCCGAGGTCGAGAATCTCGATCCGCGCGTTTCCGGCGCTGGGCAGCGAGAATCGGATCAGCGTCGTGCCGCTCGCGGGGTTCGGCTGCGGCCGCGACAGGGCCAGCACCGCGCGGGTGCCTCCGCCCACGCTCGTGGTACCGCTGCCGATGTCGAACACGCTGTCGCTCATGGCGCTCCTGGAGTTGAGCGCGTGGTCGTACGCGGTCACGACCACCAGCGCATTGTCACTTGAATGCGTGGGCAGCGTCCAGGAGTACGACCCGGAGTTCGCGAGGCCGTGCGCAACCGGCAGCCACGGACCACCGGCACCGGTCAGCGAGTAGTCGACGTTCACGGAGTCCACGCCCACGTTGTCGATCGCGGTCCAGGTCACGTCCTGCGTCGAGCCGGGCGCGAACACCTCTCCGCCGACCGGCGCGGTGACCGTCACGACCGGGGGCGTTTGGTCCGCGATGGTGAAGGTCGCCGCGCTGATCGCGGTCCCCGTGTTCCCGGCGGCGTCGTGCGCGCGCACCTGCACGAGTCCCTGTGTGGTCGGCGTGTTGGGAACGCTCCAGCCCACCGAACCCGAGTTCGGGATCGCCGCGGCGATCGCCGACCAGTTGCCGCCGTTGTCCACGGAGTAGGCCACGTCCACGCTCGTCACGCCGACATTGTCCGACGCCGACCAGGTGACGTTCGTGCTCGCACCACACGCGAGCGTCTGGCCCCCGTTCGGAGCGAGCGCCGACACGTTCGGGGCGATGTCGTCGATGGCCGTGCCGGAGTTCGTGAGCGTGTCGGCAATCCCGTTCGCGAGAATCGAATCGACGGCTCCCGGCTGCCAGACCGCGTAGATCGTGATCGGCCCGCCAGCGACCTTGTCCCACGTGGGGTCCGGGGCCGCGCCGGCACCCGTCTCGGTCCAGTACGTGCGCACGGAGTGGTTGTGCATGCGCGTGAGCGCCGCCGCGGTCGGGTGGCCGTAGGAGTTCCCGGCGCCGCAGGAGATGATGCCCACCTTCGGCGTCGTGGCATTGAGCCAGTCATCGTAGCTGCCGTACGCGGACCCGTGGTGGTGGACCTTGTAGACCTCGATCTTGCCGACCTCGGGCCCGACCTTGGTCTCGATGTTCGTGTTCGAGGACGACGTGCCGCTCGGATAGCCGGTCAGGTCGCCGCCGAAGCTCTCGTCGAACTCGCCGTAGCTCACCTTCAGCATCACACTCTTGGAGTTCTCGTCCGAGGTCGTGATCCCGTCCCCGGCCAGTGCCACGCAGGTGATCGTCACGGGGTGCGCCGACAGCGAGTCGAGCGTGAACACCTGGCCCTTGGTCAGCGTGTGGCGCTTGCTGCCGAGGTAGGCCGCGTAGTTCGTGTAGGTCGCCGAAGAGTAGCTCTGGGC
>CAYSWZ010000200.1:0-5253 GCA_964434945.1 uncultured bacterium
CACCTGCACAACGCCTACGTGCAGATCGCGGCCAGCATGGGTCTCGTGGGGCTCGCGGCATTCGCATGGCTCTACGCATCGCTCCTGCGCACCGCGTGGGGGGCGCTCGGGAGCGTGCGCGGGCTCGCCGCGCGGGTGCGCGGCGGCGGGCTCGCGGCGGGCGTGCGCCTCGGCGTGACCGCGGCGCTCGCGGGTTTTCTCGTCGCCGGGATGTTCGAGTGGAACTTCGGCGACGAGGAGCTCCTCTACCACCTCTACACGCTTGTCGGGCTCGCGTGGGCGTCCCGGCTCTGGCAGGAGCCGGCAGCGTGAGCGCGCCGCAGCGCGTGGCGCTCGTCCACGACTGGCTCACCGGGATGCGCGGCGGTGAACGGGTGCTCGAGCGGGTGGCACGGTGCTTTCCCGACGCCGAGCTCTACACGCTGGTGTGGCGGCCGGGGGCGGTCTCGGCCGAGATCGAGCGGCACCGCATCCACACCTCGTTCCTCGACCGGCTGCCGGCCGCGGACAGCTACTACCGCTGGCTCCTGCCGCTCTTCCCGCGCGCCATCGAATCGCTCGACCTGTCGCGCTACGACGCGGTGGTGAGCGTGAGCCACGCCGTGGCGAAGGGCGTGCGCACCCGGCCCGGCGTGCCGCACGTGAGCATCGTCCTCACGCCCATGCGCTACGTGTGGGACCTCGAGGACCAGTACTTCCCGCGCGACCGCTTCCCGTGGCCGCTGTCGGCGTACGTGGGCCACGTGTGCGCGCGGCTCCGGCGCTGGGACCGCGAGACGGCGTCCCGGCCGACGCGGCTCGTGGCCATCTCGCGCTACGTCTCCGAGCGCATTCACCGGAACTGGGGCCGCGACTCGACCGTCGTGTTCCCGCACGTGGACGTGGAACGCTTCGCGCCGGCCGGCGGCAAGCATTCCTATTACCTGCTGGCCGGCGCGTTCGCACCCTACAAGCGCCTCGACCTCGCGCTCGCGGCGTTCGCGCGACTGCAGCGCCCGCTCGTCGTGGTGGGCGGCGGCCAGGAGGAGGCGCGGCTGCACGAGCTCGCGCCACGCGGCACGGAGTTCCGCGGCGGCGTCTCCGACCCGGAACTCGCGCACATCCTGGCCGGCGCCCGCGCGCTCATCTTTCCCGGCGAGGAGGACTTCGGCATCCTGCCGCTCGAGGCCATGGCGTCGGGCACGCCGGTGATCGCGTTCGGGCGCGGCGGCGCCGTGGAGACCGTGGGCCGCGGCGCGTCGGCCGAGACGCTCGCCCGGGTGGCCGCGGGCGGGATCGCGCGCGTCCCGGGCGGCATGCTGTTCGGCACCCAGACCGCCGATGCCGTGGCCGCGGCGGTGCAGGCGTTCGAGCGCGAGACGTTCGTGCCGGCCGAACTGGTCGCGCTCTCGCGACCGTTCTCCGGCGAGCGCTTCGATGCCGAGATCCGGAGCGTATTCGAGTCCGCGGGCATCGTTCCCGTCGGGGCCGTCACGTGAGCGAGCCCGGGGCGCGCGTCGCCGCGGTGGTGCTCCACTTCGACCGGCCGGCCGGGGCGCTGGCCTGCGTGGATTCGCTGCTGGCCTCGACCTACAGCCCGTTCGAAGTCGCCGTGGTGGACAACGGATCGGCGCCCGGGTCGCTCGCGCAGCTCACCTCCGATCTCGCGGCGCGCCCCGGGGTGACGCTCATCCGCCTCGCGCCCAATCGCGGCTACACGGGCGGGATGAACGCAGCATTCGAGCACGCGCTCGGCACCCGCGCCGAGTTCGTGTGGCTGCTCGCCGACGACGTCCGCGTCGCCCCCGACGCCATGGCCGCATCGGTGGCGGCGCTCGAGGAGCGTCCCACCGCGGGCGTCGCCGCCGCGCTCACCTACTACGCCGATGATCCGGAGCGGATCTGGTACGCGGGCGGCTTCGTGCGCCCGTACACGCTCGGGCGGTCGAGCCATCGCGGGCTCGGGGAGCTGGACCGCGGCCAGTACACGACCCCCGACGTGGTCGACTACGCGAACGGCTCCAGCCTGTTCGCCCGGCGCGAGGTGGTGGCGAGGATCGGCGGGCTGGACGAGGCCTACTTCACCTACTGGGAGGACGCGGACTGGTGCAAGCGCGCCGCCGAGGCCGGCTGGCAGACGCTGTTCGTGCCCGCCGCGCGCGTCTGGCATCGCGTCACACCGGACACCGGGACCAAGCTCGACCGGGCCCGGATCTACGACGCGCGGAACCGCATGTTGTGGCACGCGCGTCATCGCCGGGCGCGGCTCGTGCCGGTCATCCTGTGGACGCTGTTCGCGGTGCCGGCCTTTGCGCTGCTCGGGCGCTGGCACGAGGGCTGGCTCCAGGCCCGCGGTGTGTTCGCCTACCTCGCCGGCAGCCGGGGCCGCATGAATGTCTGATCGTCCCGCGCGATCCGGCGCCGTCTTCGGCATCAACCTCGCCGGCCACTTGACCGCGCCGGAGGGGCTGGGCGTGGCCGCGCGCAACACCGCGCGCGTGCTGGACGAGCGCGGCACGCCCTGGGCGGGCCTCGACGTGCCGTCGCCCGCCGCGGGCGGCGAGCGGGTCGGGGAGCTCGAGCGGCGGCTGTGGCCCGCGTACGAGCGCGCGCCCTACCCCGTGAACCTCCTGCACGTGAACCCGCCCGAGGTGCTGGAGCTCCTGTGGTCGGAGCCGCGCTGGCTCGAACTCGACCGGCGCGTCACCGCGTGCGTGCCGTTCTGGGAGTTCCCGCGGATTCCCGGCGCGTGGCTCGACGGCCTGGCCTGCATGGACGCGGTGCTGGCGCCGTCGCGCTTCGTGCAGGACGCGGTGATCCGCGCGCTGCCGGAGCTGCCGGTGTTCCATTTCACGCAGGCGGTCTGGCTGCCGGACGGCGTGCGCGCGGACCGCGCGCGCTTCGGGATCCCGGCCTCCGCGTGTGCGTTCGTGACCGCGTTCGACACGCACAGCGATGCGGCGCGGAAGAACCCGCTCGGCGCCCTGGAAGCATTCGCTCGCGCGTTCGCGGGGCGCCCGGCGGGCGACGGCGAACGAATGGTGCTGCGCATCCAGAACGCGTGCGGGCGCGCGGCCGCGACGGGGAGCGCGGAGGCGGTGCTGCGGGCGCGCGCCGCCGGCGACCCGCGCGTCGTGATCGTGGACGGTGCGCTGGCGCGCGCGGACGTGCTGTCGCTGGTGGCGTCGTGCGATGCCTACGTCTCGTTGCATCGCGCGGAAGGCCTTGGCCTGGGTCCCCTGGAAGCGATGGCGCTCGGCAAGCCGGTGGTGGCCACCGCGTGGTCCGGGAATCTCGATTTCATGACCGCGGACGACTCGCTGCTCGTGCCCGCGCGCGAGGTCGCCGTTTCGGGCACCTCGATCCGCGCCTACCGCGCGGACCGGATGGGCCCGGGGCAGACGTGGGCCGAGCCCGATCTCGATGCGGCCGCGGGCTTCCTGCGCGCGCTCGCCGGTGATCCCGCACTGCGCGCGAGGCTGGGAGCGCGCGCCGCGGAGGTGGCCGTGCGCCAGGCGGAGGCGAGCCGCGCCGGCCTCGCGCTCGAACGGCTGCGCGAGCTCTCCGAGCGCCGCGCGCGCGGCGGCTCCCCGTCCGCGGCGTGCGCGGCGGCGCGCGCGCGTGTCCGGCGTCGGCGCCTCGTGCGACGGGCGCGGCGAAGGCTCGTGAACCTGTTGCGCGGCATCGTGCCGGGGCGGGCGCATGGCTGAGCCTCACGAGAAGCGGCGGCTGGTCGCCAACACGCTCGCCAGCACCGTGGCGCAGCTTTCGGCGCTCGCGATCGGGTTCGCGCTCGCTCCGTTCCTGATCCGCGCGTTCGGCGTGCACGCCTACGGCGCCTACACACTCGTCGCGTCGGTCGCGGCGTTCACGCTGCTCCTCGACTTCGGCCTCGGGCCCGCGGTCGAGAAGCTCCTGTCCGAGTATCTCGCCGGAGGGCGGACAGCGGATGCGGGTGCGCTGCTCGCGAGCGTCACCGTGGCGTACGCCGGCGTCGGCGTGCTCGTGCTCCTCGTGGACCTGGCGCTCGCCGCCGCGGCCACGCACGTCTTCCACCTCGAGGCGGGCGAGCAGGCGCTGCTCCGTCGGCTGCTCCTCGTGGCCGGCGTGTCGGCCCTGGCGTGGTGGCCGCTGTCGGTGGGTGCGCGCGCGCTGGGCGGGCTCCAGCGCTACACGCACGCCGCGGCGGTCACCGCGGGCATCGCGGTGGGGAATGCCGTCGCGGCCGTGGTCGTGCTGCTCACGCACCGGGGGCCGCTGGCGCTGGCCGTCGCGAGCAATGCCGTCGGCCTCGCCGGCGCGGGGCTCATGCTGGCGCTCGCGCACCGCCAGCTCGCCGCGCGCGGCGTGCCGGGGGCGCGGCCCTCGCGCGCCGCGCTCACCGCGGCGCTCGCGTTCAGCGGGCCGGTGTTCCTGCTGCAGCTCGCCGTGCAGGTGCTCTACCACCACACCGACCGGCTGCTGCTCGGTATGTTCGTGGGCAGCGTGGCGGTCACGCTCTACGAGGGCCCGGCGCGACTGGTGGCACTGATCGTCCAGCTCACCGGCTTCGGCAACACCGCGCTCCTGCCGTTCGCCTCGCAGCTCGAGGCCACACGGCGCAGCGAGACGCTGGCCTCGCTGCTGCTCCGCGCCTCGCGCTACGTCTCGGCGTTCGTGGCGCCGCTCGCGCTCCTGCTCGCCGTGTTGGCGCGGCCCCTGCTCGTCGCCTGGCTCGGACCGGCATTCGCCGAGGCGGAGCTGCCGACCGTGCTCTTGACCGGGCTCCAGGTGCTGCTCGTGAGCCTCAGCGTCGGGCACACGATCGTGGTCGCGACCGGGAAGCTGCCCGGGCGGCTGCCGGTGATCCTGGGCGTGGTGGCGCTCAACCTGGTGATCAGCGTTGCGCTGGTGAGACGCTGGGGCATGACCGGCGTCGCGCTCGGCACGGTGGTGGCCTCGCTGCTCGACTATCCGCTCCACCTCCGCTATCTCGCGCGGCACGCGGGGCTTCGCTACGGCGCCTTCGTGCGCGAGGTGGTGCTCCCGGTCTATCCACTGCTGTCACTTCCGGCGGGGGTGGCCGTGGCCGCGCGCGCGTTCGGCGTGACCGCGACGCTCGCGGGCACGGTGGCGACATTCGTGATGGCGGCGCTCCTCTACTGGATGGTGTTCCTCGGCGTCATGGTGCGGCGCGAGGAGCGCGACGGCCTGATCGACACCGCGCGCTCGTTGTGGATGCGCGGCGGCGAGGTGGCGCGATGAGCAAGGGAAAGAAGCGCGCACGGAAGATGA
>CAYSWZ010000201.1:0-31472 GCA_964434945.1 uncultured bacterium
AGCGCAACGACGAGGGCGAGGACCGTATAGGGCACGAGCTCGAGTGCGGAGCGGAAGACGAATTGCGGCGTGGCGAACAGACTGCCGAAGCCGAACTTCAGTGAGAAGACGCAGTAGGCGATGATGCTCGACAGCGCAGCCGGGATGATGACGTCGGATTCGAACTCGGGGTCCGAGTAGAGCACCTCTGCCGCGAACAGCGCGCCGGCCAGAGGAGCCCGAAAGATGCTCCCCACGCCCGCGCCAACACCCGCCGCGAGGAGGACGCGCCGACTGCCGTCTGGCAATCCCAGCCGCGTGGCGAGGAACGAGCCGAACCCGGCACCGATTTGCGCGATCGGGCCTTCGCGGCCCCCGGAGCCCCCCGAGCCAAGCGTGATTGCCGAGGCGATGGTCTTGATGACCGGCACTCGACCGCGGATCACCCCGCTGCGGCGATGGAAGGCCTCGACGGCTTCGTCGGTGCCGTGCCCGGCGGCTTCCGGGGCGAAGCGCTGGACGATGATTCCAGTCAGCAGGCCACCCACCGCCGGCACGATCGGCAGCATCCAGGGCCGAAGGGCCGGACCGGCGATCCTGAAGATTGGATGTTCACCCGGCGGCCCTGCCTGCGTGTAGCCGGCAAGGAGGGTGAGGAACAGGTGTTGAGTCGCCTGGCAAAGCAGCTGGAAGATAATTGCACCCAGTCCTGCGACGACGCCGACCAGCGCGCTCAGGGCGAGCACGCGACCCACCACGTGCAGCTCCAGGTCCTCGAGTTGGTTTGCGAACCGCGCGAATGGACCCTGCGGTACCGTCACCGGTCTCTCCACGGGGATGGGCGAAAGATTCGAACCCACTCAGGCCGACAGCCTAGCGCAACGTGCGCGGTCTTCCCTTCGAGCGCACCATGAGCTGGCTTATCTTCTTGCAGCGTGGCCCCGTAGGTCAGACGGATCGAGCAGCGCTATCCTAGTCCACCTGCCACGCCTTCGACGCGTGTCCGCCCCGCAGCCCGCACCACCTCGGCCGCAGTGGTCGCACCCCCGGTCCCCGGACTCGCCCGGCGAGGCGCGCCGCCGTTACGCCACTCGCGTCCCGATCCCGTCCGCCATCGCGGTCACCACGATCTGCGGCGGGTGCTCCATGTGCTTCTTCACCGTGCACTGGTCCGCGGCGCGAACGAGGGCGGCGTGGTACTTGGCGGGGAAGTCGGGCGGAACATGGATCTCGAGGCTGATCTTCGTCACCATGCCCGTCTCGGGGTCCGCGTCCGCTCGCTGGACCAGGCGGATGTCGTCCGTCCTGAGGCCGCGCTGCCGGCAGAAGCCGAGCACGTAGATCCCGGCGCAGGTCCCGATCGAGGCGAGGAACGTCGCGAACGGGGTCGGGGCCGAGGCTTCGCCGACCGGCGCCGGCTGATCGGTATGGAGCATGTGGGATCCGAATTCGGCGTCCACGTGCGCGCCGCCCGGGAACCGGATGGTCATTTCCATGGTGACACTCCTTCCACGAAGGGAATCTTCGACGTCAGGGGGACTTCCGCTCGGCCATCACGAGCGCAGCGCCCGCAACGTAGGCGAGCACCCAGTACGAGTATGCGAGACGCGCGTAGATCCGAAGCCCGGAGGGCAGCGGTTCGTCGCGGCGGCGGCGCGAGTGCCGCCACATGAGCCATACGTCCGCCGCCATGAATGCGAGCGCCGAGTAGCCGAGCCAGCCGTGCAGCGTGGGGGCGATGGCGCCCGTCGCCGCGATCATGAGCACGGTCGCGATCACGTCCAGCGTGAGCCCGGCGGAGAGGAAGCCGCGCACCCCGTCGGTGGACCGCCGTGCGCGCTGGGCCTTGAGCGTGCCGATGGAGTAGAGGACGAGCGCGAGTGTCACCGTGACCACCGCCCACATCCGGATCGGGTTCATGCGTGCTCCTCTATCGCTCGGCGCCGGTGAACAGGACCGCGACACGCTCGTCGGGGTCGATCGCTCCGGCCTGCGAAAGCTCCATGAGTCCGGCGAGTCCCGCCGCCCCGGTCGCATCCGTCGCGATGCGGGTGGCGCGCCGCGCCTCCGTTCGCGCCGCGGCGAGTCGGGGCTCCGACACGGTGAGCGGCCAGCCGCCGCTCTCGATCGTGCCCTCGACCACGGCCGCCCAGTCGTAGGTTTCATCGTCGAGGATGCCGTGCGCGATGCTCTTTGGCGCCCGCTCGACCGGCCACATGAAGCGCCCGCGATGCCTGCGCGCATGGCGCATCGCGTCGCGCACGTCGCCGGCGCGTGACGGCAATTGCAGCGCGTCGGCGTGCTCACGGTCCGACACCGCGCCCGCGCCCTCGCCATGGCCCTCGCCCGGCGCCATTCGCCCGGACGGCAGCGCGGGCGCACACTCCTCGGAGCCTTCCAGCACCCGGGCCGCCACGCGCTCCCAGGCACGGCGAAGCGGGAGGGCCGCGGCGGTCTGGACGACGTGGATCCGCGGCAGCCTCGGGATCAGCCCGTGCTCGACCGCGAGCCGGAGCCCGGCGACGCAGGCGCTCGCGAGCGCGCCCCCGCCGGTCTGGACGAACACGCGATCCGGAGCCACATGGGCGGCGGAGAACGTCTCGGCCATCTCCCACGCCAGCGTCGCTCCGCCTTCAATCGTGAGTCCGTTCTCGTTTCCCTGGACGCAAAATGGGACCGCGCCCCGCGTGCGTGCGGCGCAGTACGCCGCGAGGCACGGATCCCCAGCTTCACCCGGCCGGCGCCGGCAGACTTCGACTCTCGCACCCAGGTCCGCGAGCCGGGCGAGGATGCGTGGACTCGCATCACACGGCACGTACGCGCGGAGCGGACGCCCGGCGGCGCGCGCGATCACCGCGGCGGCGAGCGCGGCGTTCCCGCACGAGGCGATCGCCAGCTCGCGGTGCGCGCGCCCGTCGGGGTCGGCGAGGCCGGTGCGCTCGCGGATCTCCAGTGCGAGCGCGATCCCGAACAGGTGGCGCGCCTTGTGCGAGCCCGAGACGTTTCCGGTCTCGTCCTTCACCCACACGGATCCGGGCCCGAGGCCGAGCGCGGTCGCGAGCTCCGCCGACGGCCCGAAGGGTGTGGCGGCGAAGCCGTGACCGTCCACGCGGGCAACCTTCTCGTCGAGTGCGCCCACGAGATCGACCCAATCCGCGTCGGAGAACCCACGCGAGCGCGCGAGCCGGTAGGTCCACAGCAGCTCGCGGTGCCGGCGGAACGGCTGCAGGCTGTCCGAGAGCGCGAACCGTGCGGATTCGGGAGGAGGTTCCGGTACCAGGACGTGATCGTGGTCGTCGTTGCGATCGGCGTTCGGGCAGCGGAACGGATCTGCGGCATCCCCGTTCACGAGCGCCCCACATCCGGCGCAGCGGAGCCACGGGATCGGGCTCATGTCGCGTCCAGGACTCCGGTGCGCGCGTTCATCTCGTGGATCATCGCGTTCCACTGTGGCAGTGCGTCACGCAGATCCCGCCACCATCCCTGCTTCCGCCGCGCCACGAACGCCTCCAGCGACACGCCGCGCTGCTCCACCCAGGTGAAGTAGCCGAGATTGAAGATGCGCCGCCGGGCGTGATCGTCCAGCAGTTCGACGTGATCCGTGCCGGCATCGAGCATCCAGCGCTCGAATGCGGCCGCGGCCTCCGCGCGCCCGAACCGGCCGCCGAAGTACCTGGCGCGCGCCAGCTCGTGCTCGCTCGCGTACATCGCGTCGCCGTCGGTGGCCACGGTGATGACGGCATCGTCCGGTCCGAGCTGCAGCGTTCGCGCCGTCTTCACCGCGGCGATGATGTTGCACAGGCTCGAGAGCCCGAACGAAACCAATGCTGCGAGCACGGGCTCGGGCACCTTCCGGACCTCGCGCAGCCACGCGCGTCCCTCCTCGGTCGCGCAGGCGAGTCCGAGCTGGTCGGTCGCGTGATCGCTGACCCCGACCACGATATCGGTGTTCATCACGTTGTGGATGAACGGGACGTGCTTGTCCCCGATGCCCTGGATGTTGTGCTCGCCGAAGCCGTTCTCGAGCATCGTCGGGCACTCGACCGGCTCGACCGCCACGATCCGCGAACCGTAGCGTTCCTTGAGCGTGTCCCCGGCGCCGAGCGTCCCGGCGGAGCCGGTGGCGGAGACGAACGCCGCGAGCCGCAACGACAGGTGGCGCGCGCGCAGCGATTCGTAGATGGCGGAGAGCGCGTCGCCGGTGGCATGCACGTGCGCCAGGTGGTTCCCGAACTCGGAGAACTGGTTCAGGATCACGTTCTCGGGGTCGCGCTCCAGCTCGGCGCACTTGTCGTAGATCTCCTTCACGTTGCTCTCCGAGCCCGGCGTGCGCACGATGTCGCCCGGATCGCTCACCCAGCGTTCGAGCCAGCGGAAGCGCTCCGCGCTCATGTTCTCGGGCAGCACCGCGACGCCCCGGCAGCCCATCAGGCGCGAGATCGCCACGCCGCCGCGGCAGTAGTTGCCCGTCGAGGGCCACACCGCGCGCTGGCGGGTGGGATCGAACTGCCCGGTGACGAGCCGCGGAGCGAGGCAGGCGTAGGCCGCGAGCACCTTGTGCGCGTGGATCATCGGGAAGCGGTTCCCGAGCGCGACCACGATCGGGGCGTCCACGCCGGTGAACGAACTCGGCAGCACCACGTGCTCGGGAACGGCGGCCCGCCCGCGCCGACTGGCATCGTTCCACCAGTGCACGCGGAAGAGGTTGAGCGGATGCGCGGCATCCGGGTCCACTCCCAGGAGCGCGGCGCCGAGGCGGGTCGGGATCTTCGAGGGGTCGGCCAGCTCGTCAAACGTCGGGAGCGCGACGCGGGCCTCGCGCAGGTGTCGGACAGCGCGGTCGTAGGTGGAGCGGTCGGCGATCTCGAAGGTGGCGGCGGTCACAGGGAACCTCGGTGGCATGCTTTGGGCACGTACGACTCGCGTGAGCAACAGCGAGTCGCGTGCCGGAACCCCGAGCCACACCGCCAGTTGCCTGTCGCCCAACGAGTTACAGTCTCAGAACATCGCGCGATGCGACGCGGTTTGCGCACTCGGCCTGCCATTCCGGCACAAATGCCTGCCACGCGGGCATGGGGGAGGTTTCACCGATGGGTGATCGACGCGGCGGAGCGGCCGGGATGAAGCCCGTCGCGGCGCGGCACGGCGCCCCCGTCGCCCGCCAGCGGAAGGCACCCACGCTGATCGCGATGGGCGGCAACTCGCTCCTCGACCCGAGCCGTCCGCCCACGGTCGCGAACCAGTTCGACGTGACGGCGCACGCGGTGGTCCCCATCGCCTCGCTGATCGAAGCCGGCGAACACCTGGTACTCACGCACGGGAACGGCCCGCAGGTCGGGTTCATGCAACTGCGTGTCGAACTGACGAAGAACCAGATCCACGAAGTGCCGCTCGATTCGCTGGTGGCCGACTCGCAGGGCGCGATCGGCTACATGATCCAGCGTGACCTGCGCGAGGAGCTGGAGCGCCGAGGCGTGCGCGCCGAGGTGGTCACGGTCGTCACCGAGGTCGAGGTCGATCCCGAGGACGACGCGTTCGCCGAGCCGACGAAGCCGATCGGCAGCTTCTACTCCGCCGCCGAGGCCGCGCGACTGTCCGCGGAGCGCGGCTGGAGCATGGTGGACGACTCCCACCGGGGCTGGCGGCGCGTGGTTCCGTCGCCGTCACCGCGGGCGGTGGTCCAGCTCGAGACCATCCGCCGGCTCGTGGACGCGGGCGTCACCGTGATCGCGTGCGGGGGCGGTGGGATCCCCGTGGCGCGCGGTCCCGACGGGCGCCTGCGCGGGCTCGAGGCGGTGGTGGACAAGGACCGCGCGAGCGCGCTCCTCGCCGAGGAGCTGGGCGTCTCGCGGCTCATCATCACCACCGGCGTGGACGGCGTGTGGCTCGATTTCCTGACGGAACGGCGCACCCGGCTCGACCGCGTCACCGCGAGCGAGTTGCGACGACACGCCGCCGCGGGCCAGTTCCCGCCCGGGAGCATGGGTCCCAAGGTCGAGGCGGCACTCCGATTCCTGGATCGCGGCGGAGACGAGGTCGTGATCTGCAGCACCGAAGCGCTCGTCGAGGCATTCGCCGGACGAGCCGGCACCATCATCCGAAAGGGCTGACCCGATGCGCGCTCCCGCGACGCTGCCACGACTGGACGCCGAGCTGCTGAGCACCCTCCATGGTCGGAGCCTGCTCGCCACCCGCGACTGGAGCACCGCCGAGCTGGACGCGCTACTCGGCGTCGCGGCGCGATTCGAGGCGCTCGATCGCGCCCGCCGCTCCACCGCGCTGCTGCCGGACGAGCTGGCGTACGCGTTGTTCTTCGACAACTCCACCCGCACCAAGTCGGCGTGGGCGGGAGCCGCGGCGCGGCTCGGCATGCGGCCGGTGATCGTGGACGGCGCCTCGACCCAGGTCGAGCACGGGGAGACGGCCGAGGAGACCGGCGCCATGCTCGGCATGAACGCGCACGCCCTGGGGATCCGTCACGACCTGATCCTGGGCGAGGGCAACCGGTTCATGCGCTCGGTGAAGCAGGGAATCGACGACTACCTCTCGGCAACCCACGACGCGCGCAAGGTTCCGATCGTGAACCTCCAGTGCGACGTGGACCACCCGACCCAGACCCTGGCCGATCTGGCGTGGCTCCAGGAGAACTTCCCGGACGGGCTCGAGGGCAGGAAGATCGCGGTGAGCTGGGCCTACTCGCCGAGCTACGCGAAGCCGCTCTCCGTGCCGCAGGGCCTCGCCATGCTGCTCACGCGCCACGGGGCCGAGGTCGTGCTTGCGCACCCGGAGGGCTACCGGCTGACCGACGACGCGCTCGACACTGCGCGAACGCACGCGGCCCGCTCGGGCGGGAGCTTCCGCGTCACCTCCTCCATGGAGGATGCGTTCATGGGGGCCGACGCGGTCTACCCGAAGAGCTGGGGCCCCTACGACCTGATGCTCGAACGCGTCGGCGCGAACGCCGCGCACGACAAGGCACGCATGGCGGCGATCGAGCGCGAAGCTCTGGAACGAAACGGCGCCCACCGCGACTGGATCTGCGACGAGCGCCGCATGAGCCTCACCCGCGGCGGCCGCGCGCTCTACCTCCACTGCCTGCCCGCGGACATCGGCGCCGAGGTCTCGGCCGGCATCATGCACGCGCACCGCACGAACGTCGCGCGCCAGGCGAACAAGAAGCTCTACGTGGTGATGGCGCTGCTGGCGATCGGCCGGGTGCCGGACCTGGCCGTGCGGCTGCGGGAGTTGGAGCCATGAGCCCCGTCTCCGCACCCTCGTCGCTCGATGCGCGCATCGCCGCGCTCGCCGCGCGCGACCTCCCGCTTGCGGTGCGCATCCTGCGCGAAGCCATTCGCATTCCTGCCGATCACGTGGACCTCCCGGCGGAACAGGGCGGCGATCCCGCGTGCGGCTTGAGCAACCACGAGGGCCCGCGCCTCGAGTACCTCCGCCGCACGCTGATCGAGATCGGCGGGGTGCTGTCGCCCGGCGACGCGGCATTCGATGCTTTCGGGAACCTCGAATGGGTGCTGGAGGATCCGGCCGACGACACGCCGCGCGCCGAGAAGCGCGTGGTGTACTGGGACGGCCATTGCGACACGGTGCGCGCGCTCCGCGACGTGTGGCACGCGAAGACCGGCGGGCTCGATCCCTATCGGGGCCTCGTCGATCCCACGCGACTCGATCGCGAGTACCTGCGGCGCGAGCTCGGCTGGCTGCCGCCGGACGACGAGTGGCAGCACCTGGTGTTCGGGCGTGGCGCCGCCGATCAGCTCGGCGGCGTGGTGGCGCAGATGGTCGCCTCGCGCATCCTCGTCGAGACGCGCGCCGAGGGTTCGCTGCGCGGCGTGATCCTGCGCGGCTACTCGACCGTGGCCGAGGAGGACAACGACGGTGGAGGGCCGCTGTTCATCACCCGCAGCGTCCTTCCGGGCGCGGGCGCGGAGCGGATCCCCGACGTCGTCATCCTCACCGATTCCACGGGCGACGCGCGGAAGGGCGCGCTCGGGCTCTACCGCGGCCAGCGCGGCCGGATGCAGATCGAGGTGAAGCTCATCGGCCGCTCCTGCCACGGCTCGATGCCGTGGGAGGGATTGAACCCGCTCGAGTGGGGCGCGGCGCTCCTCGTCGAAGCCACACGGCGACACCAGCAGGGAGAGGGCTTCGCGGCGAACGACTTCCTCGGACGCGGCACGCGCACCGCCTCGTGGGCGGAACTGGAGACGCCGAGCGACTGCGCCGTGCCGGACCGCTTCACGTTCCGCTTCGATCGGCGGCTCACGGTGGGCGAGACCCCCGAGGGTGCGGTCGCGGATGTCGAGCTCATGGACAGCGTGCGCGCCGCCCGTGCCGCCGGGCTCGGCGTGGAGATCTCCGTGCCGCGCTACGATCGGAAGACCTGGCGCGGTTACGTGCCGGACAATCCACAGATCTACATGGGCTGGGTGACGCCGGAGGAGCACCCCGCGCTCGCCGCCGCCGTGGCCACGTGGCGCGCCGTGGTGACGCCGCGGATCGCTTCCGGCTCCGGGGAGGGTGGCGCGCTCCGAAGCGAACCGCGCGTCGATCGCTGGATCTTCTCGACCGATGGGGTCGGCTGGCCGGTGCGTGCGGCGGACACCTCGATCGAGGTGCCGGAGCGGAAGCTCTGGGTGCACGCGGGGCGCTACCGGCATCCGGCCATGTTCGGGATCGGCCCCGGCATCGAGCAGAACACGCACAAGATCGGCGAAGCGCTGGACACGCGCGAGCTGGAGCATGCGGTCGCGTTCCTCGCCCGCTACCCGGGTGTGCTCGCGGCGGTGCGCTGAGCCGGCCCGTGCGCGCCACGAGCGGGAGGGTGCTGCCGTGAACGAGCGAGTGATCGTGGGCCGCATGGGCACCCGTGGTGCGGCACCCGCGCGCCGCGTGCGGTTCGTGCTCAACGGCTCCGAGCGCGAGGTCGAGACCCACCCGGGCGAGACCCTGCTGGACCTGATCCGGGATCGCTGCCGGGTGACCTCGCCCAAGCGCGGGTGCGCGCCGGCCGGTCAGTGCGGTTCGTGCGTGGCACTGGTGGACGGCGAGCCGCACGCAACCTGCACGATCGCGGCCGAGGCGTGCGAGGGACGCGACGTGATCACGGTCGAGGGCCTGCCGCGCGAGGAGCGCGAGGAATTCGCGAGCGCGTTCGCGGCGACAAACGGTCTCCAGTGCGGTTTCTGCACGCCGGGCCTCGTGATCCGCGCGCACCATCTGCTCACGAAGCATCCTTCGCCGAGCCGGGCCGAGATCGCGGCCGGGCTCGGGGATCACCTGTGCCGGTGCACCGGCTGGATCAAGGTGATCGATGCCATCGAGCGGGTGGCGCGCAGCCGCCGCGGCGAGCGCTTCCCCGATCTGCCCGCGACCGGCGGCGTGGGGGCGAGGGTCGAGCGCTATCGCGCGCGCGAGCTGGCGCTCGGCGAGCGGCCGTTCGTGGACGACTTGTCTGAACCGAACATGCTATACGGCGCGCTCACGCTCTCCGAGCACGCGCGGGCGCACGTCTGGCGCGTGGACACCACGCGCGCACGTGCGTATCCGGGCGTGGTGACGGTGGTGACCGCCGCCGACGTGCCCGGCGAGCGCTGGAACGGGCTCATCCACGCCGACTGGCCGGCATTCGTCGCGGTGGGCGAGGAGGTGCGCTGCGTCGGTGACGTGCTGGCGGCGGTGGCCGCCGAGACCGAGGTCGCCGCACGAGCGGCGGCCGCGCTGGTCGACGTCGAGTACGAGCCGCTGCCGGCCGTGCTGAGCCCGGACGCATCGCTGGCGGACGACGCCCCCCGCGTCAACCCGGTGCACGCGAACCTGCTCTCGCGCTCGGTCATCCGGCGCGGCGATGCCGATGCCGCGCTCGTCGCCTGCAAGCACGTGGTCTCGGACGTCTGGCAGACGCAGCGCATCGAGCACCTGTTCCTCGAGCCCGAATGCGCGCTCGCCGTGCCGACCCCGGACGGACTCCACCTCTACGCGCAGGGGCAGGGCGTGTTCGACGACCGCCGGCAGGTCGCGCGCGTGCTCGGCGTCGCGCCCGAGCGGGTGTTCGTCGAGCTGGTGCCGAACGGCGGCGCGTTCGGCGGCAAGGAGGACATGAGCGTCCAGGCTCAGACCGCGCTCCTCGCCTGGGTCACGCGCCGCCCGGTCAAGCTCGCGCTGTCGCGCCGCGAGTCGATCCGCATGCATCCCAAGCGGCACCCGATCCGCATCTCGCTCACCGCGGGCTGCGATGCCGACGGCCGGCTCGTCGCGGTCCGCGCCGGGCTGCTCGGCGACTCGGGCGCCTACGCGTCGGTCGGAATGAAGGTGCTCGAGCGCGCGGCGGGCCACATCTGCGGTCCGTACCGGGTGGATCACGTGGACGTGGAATCGCTCGCCGCCTACACGAACAATCCTCCCTGCGGCGCCATGCGCGGCTTCGGCGTGCCGCAGGCGGCGTTCGCGCTCGAGGGCGCGCTCGACCGGCTCGCGGAGGCGTGCGGGCTCGACCGCTGGGAGATCCGCTGGCGGAACGCGGTCGGCGTCGGCGATCCGCTCACCACCGGGCAGCGGCTCGAGCACTCCGTGGGCATCCGCGACACGCTGCTCGCCGTGCGGGAGACGTGGGCCGGGCTGATGGCGGAGGGACGCCACGCCGGGATCGCGTGCGGATTGAAGAACAGCGGGCTCGGGAACGGGGCGGTGGAGTGGGGGAAGGCGCGGCTCGTGGTGGAGCCGAATGGAACAATCTCGCTCTACAACGGCTACACCGAGATGGGACAGGGCCTCCTCACCGTCCTCGCGCAGTTCGCGGCCGAGGTGACGGGGCTGCCGCTCCCGGTGTTCCGCCCCAAGGTGGATACCGCGTACGCGCTCGATTGCGGCCAGACCACCGGCTCGCGCGCCACGATCTTCGGCGGCCGCGCCGTGACGCTCGCCGCGCGGCGGCTGCGCGAGGATCTCGACCGTGGCCTGGAGCTGCCCCAGCTCGTGGGCCGCATCTATGCCGCCGACGACTGCGTGCGCGACACGACGCCGCTCGAGACGGCGAGCACAAAGGTGAAGACGCACACCAGCTACGGCTTCGCCACGCAGATCGTGGTGCTCGACCAAACCGGCCGGATCGAGCGGGTGATCGCCGCGCACGACGTCGGTCGAGCGGTCAATCCCGGCCTGTGCGAGGCGCAGATCGAGGGGGCCGTGCACATGGGGCTCGGCTATGCGCTGAGCGAGGAGCTGCCGTGCGTGGACGGCATACCGGTGACGTTCTCGCTCTACCAGCTCGGGGCGCTGCGTGCCAAGGACATGCCCGCGGTGGAGGTGCGACTGGTCGAGGCGTACGAGCCCGAAGGGCCGTTCGGGGCCAAGGGCCTGGGCGAGATCGGCCTCGTGCCCACCGCCGCCGCGGTGGCCTCCGCGCTCGCGAGCTTCGACGGCGTGCGTCGCACCCGGCTGCCGATGAAGGACTCGCCCGCGGCGAAGGCCGTGAGCGCGGGCAAGATCCGCACGCCGATGCCACGGGAGCAATGGCGATGACCGGCCCCGGCTTCGTGAACGCGCACACGCACCTCTACAGCGGGCTCGCGCCCTTCGGCATGCCCGCACCCGAGCCGCCGCCTCGCGACTTCGTCCAGATCCTCGAGCGGGTGTGGTGGCGGCTCGACCGGGCGCTCGACGCCCGCTCGCTGCGCGCTGCGGCGCGCTGGTACGTCGCCGACGCGCTCCTCCACGGCACCACCACGGTCATCGACCATCACGAGTCGCCCAACTTCATCGAGGGCAGCCTCGACGTGATCGCCGATGCCTGCGAGGAGCTGGGCATGCGCGCCGTCCTCTGTTACGGGGCCACCGAACGGAACCACGGGCGCGAGGAAGCGAAGCGCGGGCTCGCCGAGTGCGAGCGGTTCATCCAGGACAACCGGCGCCTGCACGTGCGCGGGCGGATCGGCCTCCACGCTTCATTCACGGTCTCGCACCAGACGCTCGAGCAGGCGGCGGAATCGTGCGCGAGCCTCGAGGTCGCCTGTCACGTGCACGTGGCCGAGGACATCGCAGACGTCGAGGACGCGCTCCGGCGCGGCGCCCGCGGTCCGCTCGCCCGCATGTTCGCGATGGGCGCCCTGCCTCCGGGTTCGATCCTGGCGCACGGCATCCACCTCGACGCCTCGGAGGTGCGGGACGCCGATGCGAACCACCTGTGGTTCGTGCAGAACCCGCGTTCCAACGAGGCGAACGGCGTGGGCTATCCGGCCGCGCTCGTCGAGAGCACGCACGTCGCGCTCGGCACGGACGGATTCCCGTCCGACATGCGAGCCGAGCGCGAGGCACTCGGGCGCCTTGCGGCGGAGCACGAGCCGCATACGGCCATCGCCGTGCTGGATCGGCGTCTCGAGGCCGGACGCGCGCTGGCCGCGGTCGAGTTCGGGGAGCTCGAGCTGGCGAGCGACGTGGTCGAATGGTCCCGCGCGCGCCCGGGCGTTCCGCCCGGGGTGGAACGCGCGGTCGTGGCCGGGCGCACGGTGGTGCGGGAGGGGAGCCTGGCGCACGGCGATCTCGACGAGATCCGCGCCGAGGCGCGCGAGGCCGCGCGCGCTCTGTGGACGCGCATGGAGACCGTGTGAGCGAGTTTCTCCCCGCGTCGCCCGAACTGCTCTTCGAGTGGGCGTTCGCGGGCCTCGCGCGCGAGCGGAGCGTGTTCGGGCTTCCGCAACGCTCGTTCTGGCGGCCGAAACCCGGCCTGGACCTCTCGGTCGCCGTCGTCGGGGGGCGCGCCGCGACGCCGCTCGGTCCGGCGGCGGGCCCGCACACGCAGCTCGCGCAGAATCTCGTGGTCTCGTGGCTCGCGGGCGCGCGCGTGCTCGAGTTGAAGACGGTCCAGGTCCGCGACCGGCTCGAGATCCCACGGCCGTGTATCGACGCCTCGCCGGAGAGCGACGCGACGGGGCAGGGCGCGGGACACCCGCCCGGCGGGGCCGAAGGGTACAACGTCGAATGGTCGCAGGAGCTGAAGCTCGAGGAATCGCTCGAGCAATACACGCTCGCGTGGCTCCTGATGCACGCGCTCGGGGCGCATGGCGCCCTCGGACCCGAGCTCGCGGCCGCGGTCCGCGGCGGCGCGGGCATTCCCGACGCGCGGATCGACGCTTCGGTGGGCTACGACCTCGCCGGCATCCGCTCGGACCCGGTCGCGCGCTTTCTCGACGGCGTCGCCGATACGGGCGCCGAACTGCGCAACCTGCGCGCGCGTGTCCCCGCGGCCTGGCAGGACGTGGCCGCGGTCGCGGTGCGCTCGCGCATGGTGGAGACGGTCACGCTCTCGACGTTCCACGGTTGTCCGGCGGACGAGGTCGAGCGCATCGTCGAGCACTTGTTCGACCGGCATGGCATGAACGTGGTGGTCAAGCTGAACCCGACGCTCCTCGGCCACGACGCGGTGGCGCACCTGCTCCACGGCGTCCAGGGGCGGAACGACATCGTGCTCGAGCGCGAGGCCTTCGCGCGCGATCTCCAGTGGGACGACGCGGTGGCGATGTTGGCGCGACTCGGCGCTGCGGCACGGCACCGCGGGCTCGCGCTCGGGGTCAAGCTCACGAACACGCTGGTGGTGCGCAACACGCGCGGGCGGCTCGCGGGCGAGGTCGTCTACCTCTCGGGCGCGCCGCTCCACCCGATCGCGGTGACGCTCGCGGATCGACTCGTCCGCGCGCTGGGAGAGACGCTGGCGCGGTCGTTCAGCGCCGGTGTCCGGGCCGAGAACTTCGCCGATACCGTCGCCTGCGGCTTCGCGCCCGTTACCACGTGCACCGACCTCCTCCAACCCACGGGCTACCGCCGGCTCCCGCGTTACCTGAAGGCGCTCGAATCCGAGATGGGGCGGCTACGCGCCCGGACAGTGGACGAGTTCGTCGTGGCGCGTGCACGCGAATCCGGCGCGAGCGCTTCCCATCCCGGAGGCGCGGCCGCGTTCAACCTGGGCGTCTACGCGGCACGGCTGGCGTCGGCGGATCCGGCCGGCGTGGACACCTCCTCCATCGGGCCGCTGCCGGCCGCCCCAGCGCGGCCCGCGCTCGCCTTTCTCGACTGCGCCTCGTGCAATCGCTGCACCTTGGTCTGCCCCAATGGTGCGTTCTTTTCCGTCTCGACGCCGGTTCGAACCCTCGCCACCACGGAACTGCGGCTCGAGGGTGGCGTGCTGGCGCAGCGCGCGATTCGTTTCGCGACCCGCTGCGAGACGCAATGGGTGCTCGACGCCGGCTTCTGCAACGCGTGCGGCAACTGCGACACGTTCTGCCCCGAGGCAGGCGGCCCGCATCGCGTGAAGCCGAGGTTCTTCCGCTCGGCGGCCGCGTACGAGGCGGCGGCCCCGGACGACGGCATGTGGCTCGACGCCGGGGAAGACGGCGTCACGGCGAGGTTCGGCGGGAGCGAGCACCGGCTCGAGCGCGAGGGGACAGGGTGGCGTTTCAGGAACGATGCGATTGAAGCCGTGCTCGGGGAGGACGGCACGCCGCTCGTCGCGCGCGTGCTCGTCCCGCGCGAAGGGGCGACGCTGGATCTTTCGCGCTTCCACGCGCTGCGGTTGATCGTCCCGGCCGTGCTCGGCGGCGTGAACCCGATCGCCGCGGCGCGGAAGGGCCGGCCTGCCCGCGACCCGACGCTGCGGCCGTCGCCGTTGCCCGGTCGTAGCGCGGACTGAGCGGGGACCAACCGGCCTTCGCACCGCGCCCGTCGTCGTGCTCGACGGACTAAGGTCGAACCGGTTCTCGGCCGGCGGATCGCGCACCCCCCGGGCGCGTCGCCGGCCGATACGCCGGTTCTCCGGACGCGATCGCCGCTTCGAAGCCCTGGCCGATCAGCCGCCCGGGAACTCCGCGTCGCTCGCCGGCTCCTGCCCGAGCGGCTGGGTGACCGGCGGCCACACGCCGCCCTCGGCCTGGCCTTCCATTTCGCCGACACTGGGGGCCTTGCCCGGATCACGCCGGAACAACACGCCGAGCTGGAAGCGCGGCCCGCGCGCCATCTCCATCGCGCGCATCACGTCGTTGGGGACGTAGTCGGCGGGCAGGAGATCGCAGCGCTGGTAGACCTGTTCGGCGTAGCTCGGCGTCTGGTAGGTGACGCAGCCCGCCAGCACGTGCACGAACGCGAAGCCGGGATAGCGGATCGCCTCGCGCAGCGTCTCGCGGAGGTGGGGCAGGTTGCCGGCGTGCGTCCGCGCCACGTAGCCACAGCCCGCGCTCAGCACCAGCAGCACGGGATTCAGCGGGCGCTCGTCGGGTCCCGCGAGTCCGCGCTCCTGCTTGAAGTCCACCTCGGTCGTCGGCGAGGCCTGGCCCTTGGTGAGCCCGTAGATGCCGTTGTCGAGCACCGCGTAGGTGATGTCCGGATTGCGGCGGATGGCGTGCGGCAGGTGCCCGAGCCCGATGCTGAAGCCATCGCCGTCGCCGCCCACCACGAGCGTGGTGATGTCGGGCCGGGCCAGCTTGAGCCCGGTCGCGATCGGCAGCGCGCGGCCGTGGATCGTGTTGAACGCGTAACTCTTCGTATAACCGGGCAGGCGGCTCGAACAGCCGATGCCGGAGATCACCGCCAGCTTGTCGGGAACGACCTCGAGGTCGGCGAGCGCCTGGGTCAGACCCTTCAGCACGCCGAAGTCGCCACAGCCCGAGCACCAGACCGGCTCGATCCCGGAGCGATAGTCCTTCGCTTTGAGGATGGTCACGGTTGCACCTCCAGCATCTTGGCGAGCTCGGGCGAGGAGAGCGGCACGCCGCCGCTGCGGCCGAGACTCCGGAACCTGGAAAGATCGGTGAGTCCCGAGAGGTAGCGATGGAGCTGTCCCTGGAAGCTCAGCTCGATCACGGCTCCCGACTGAAGCCCCGCGCTCCACGCCTGAAACGCTTCGAGCGGGAACGGGTGGAGGATCTCGGGGAGGAAGACGCGCCACTCCGGGTGCTTCTCCACCCATTCGCGGAGCACACCGTACTGGCTCCCCCACGCCACCACGCCGTGCGGCGCGCTCTCGCGGCCGAGCGTGCGGAACCAGCCCGCGGTCTCGGCCGCGATCGCATCGAGCTTCCGGAAGCGCTTGGCGTTCATCTCGTGGTGCATGCGCGTGTCCGACGTGGGCTGTCCCTCGGGGGAGTGCTCGATCCCGGCCGCCGGATAAGTTCCGCCCGGCGTGCCGGGCACGCGGAACGCGTTCACGCCGTGTGCGCCGTCGAGGCTGAATCGCGCCATGCCGTCGGCCGCCGTCCACTTCCGGCGCAGCGTGAGCGGTGTGTGGCCGATCGGGAGGTCGCGGATCTGGCGACGCTGGGCGATGTAGGCGTCCGACAGGACGAGGACCGGGAGCTGGTAGGTCTCGCTCAGGTGGATGGCCTTGCTCATCACCTCGCGTGCGTGCACCACGTCGTAGACGCCGAGCACCGCGCGCGGGAAGTCGCCGTGACCGCCGAACACCGCCTGGAACAGGTCGCTCTGTTCGGTGCGCGACGGCATCCCGGTGGCGGGGCCGGCGCGCTGGCAGTCCACGATCACCGCGGGCAGCTCGGCCATGCTCGAGAGGCCGAGCATCTCGGTCATGAGCGAGAGTCCCGGTCCGCTGGTGGCGGTCATCGCCGGCACGCCGCCGAAGCTGGCCCCCAGCACCATGCCGAGTGCGGCGATCTCGTCCTCGGCCTGCACCACCCGCCCCCCGAGCGCGGGCAGCTCCTCGATGAGCGTCTCCATCACCTCGGAGGAGGGCGTGATCGGGTAGCCGGCGAAGAAGCCGAGACCCGCCGCCATCGCGCCGCGGGCAATCGCCTCGTTTCCGGTCTCCACGTGCAGAGCGTCACCGCGCGCGCGCAGGTGCGTGAGCGCGGGCAGGCCTTCGGTCTCGAGCGCCGCATTGAACGTGAGGATGTTGCCGGCGAGCGCCGCGGGCTTGTGGCCGAAGCGCTTGCGCAGCGTGGCGCGGGCGAACTCGGGATCCCAGCCAAGCATGAGCGTGATGAGCGCGAGCGCCTTCATGTTCTTCGGGGCGCCCCCGACCTCGACCCCGTTCTCGAACGTGGCGAACGGGAAGCGGGAGGGGGAGCGCCCGCCCGCCCCGAGCCATGCCGGCAACTCGGTCGTGTCGGTGGACTCCACGAGGACGGTGCTCGCGGGGTGGAGCCGGATCGCGCCCTGGAACCGGCGCAGGTCGGCGATCCGGAAGCACACGAGCAGGTCCGCCTCGTCGCCCTCGAACTGCACCTCGCGCTCGCACAGCCGCAGCATCACCGCGGATTCGCCCCCGCGAATCTGCGGGCCGTAGGACTGGACCATCATCCCGAAGATGCCCTGCTCAGCGGCCATCCCGAGCAGCAGGTCGCCGAGCACCGCGACGCCGTCGCCGCCGCTGCCGACGATGTTGATCACCACGGAGCGGGCGTCACCGGCCGCCGTGGCCGCGGGCGACTTCGAGGGACTCACAGCCGATGCAGGATTCATCCGGGAACTCCTACCTGGACGAACCCGGCGTCTTCCGGCCGGGGTCGTTGCCCGATACGGTGGAGGATGGTGCTCGGACAGATGTCGACGCAGGCCTCGTTGCACGAGGGCCCGTACGCCAGGCACTTGTCGTGATCGATGACGATGGTGTTTCCGTTCCACTCGATGGCGCCGGCCGGGCACTTGGCGACGCACTTGCGGCACAGCGTGCAGCCCACCATGCAGGTGGCGCGCACCACCGCTTGCTTGTCGCGCGCGACGCAGGACAACTCGATGCGATGGCGGCGCGGGTAGAGCGTGAACAGCTCCTTGGGGCAGGTGGGAACGCACAGCGCGCAGCCCGTGCACTTCTCGCTGTCCACCTCGACGATGCCGCCGGGCCCGAGGTGGAGCGCGTCGAACGGGCAGACCTGCACGCAGTCTCCCAAGCCAAGACAGCCATTCTTGCACGCCTTGGGACCGCCGAACACCAGTGTTGCCGCGGCGCAGGTCTGGACGCCGGCGTACTCCGCTTCCTTCCGGGCGTAGGCGCTGGTGCCGTGGCAGCGCATGATCACGACGCGGTCCACCACCGTACCCAGTTGCTTGCCGGTCAGCTCCGCCACGGTCTGCGCCACGGGCGCACGCCCGGGCGCGCACAGGCTCGGCGCCACGGCCGGATTCTCCACCACCGCCTCGGCGTAGGCCTGGCAGCCGGCGAACCCGCACGCGCCGCAGTTGGCCGAGGGCAGCACGTGGCGCACGCGGTCCACGAGCGGGTTCGTGACGACCTGGAACTTCATCGCGGCAGCGGCCAGCGCAAATCCGAAAAACAGGCCGAGCAGGCCGAACAGCGCCAGCCCCCAGAGCGCGACCCGAACCGCGCCAGCGTCCATCACGCCATGCCCTCCCGCGCGAACCCTTCGCTCTCGGACCTCGACACGCCCATTCGCTACCTCAGGAAGTTGAGACCGGAAAAGCCCATAAAGGCCAGCGCGAAGAGCCCCGCCAGCGCGAACGCGATCGGGAGCCCCTCGAAGCTCCGCGGCACGCGCGCCAGCTCGAGCTTCTCCCGCGCACACGACATGAGGAAGAGCGCCAGCGCGAAGCCGAGCCCCGAGCCGAGTGCCAGCGCCAGCGCCTCGGCCGGTCCCGCGCCGGATGCGGCGTTGAGGAGCGGGACGGCGAGGATGATGCAGTTGGTGGTGATCAGCACCAGGTAGATGCCGAAACGGCGGTGGAGTCCGGCGTGCGTCTTCTTGAGCATGGTGTCGAGGAACTGCACCACCACGGCGACGACGCCGATGAACACCAGTACCTCGAGGAACTTGAGCTTGAGCGGGATCATCGCCCAGGTGTAGAGCGCCCACGACAGCATGGCCGTGCCGATCATCACCATCGTGAACGTGATCCCCATGCCGATCGCGGTGTCGCGCTTGCGGGTGACGCCGAAGAAGATGCAGAGCCCGAGGTAGCGCGTGAACACGAAGTTGTTGATGAGTGCGGCGCTCATGACCGCGGTGAGGAGCAGCACCCACGGGGCCGGCCGGACGGGGAGCCGCGAGGCGGGTTCCCTCAGTTCGAGCAGGTAGGCGCGTGCAGGATCCACGCGCTCGCCGACGGTGAGGAGGACCTGCCCGTTCCCCTGCGGCTCGACGTCGCGGATCTCGATCGGGAGGTCGGGCGCGAGGTCGGCCGTCAGCCGGAACGACTGCGGCGTGAGCCCGGTGAGCGGGCGGGAGAGCCGCACGCGGAGATGATCGGGCGCGAGCACGCGCGCCGAGACGAGGGCGCCGCGACCGGTCGGAGCCGTGGGCGAAGTCGCGCCGGCGGCGCACACGGGCGCGGACAGTGCCAGCACCGCGATCGCCACGATCCGGACGAGGGCGCCGGGTCGCGACGCGTGCCGGCGGGCGGCGCTTCGGTCACGCGGCATGGCTGCCTCCCGCATCCGCGCGCGCCGAGGACTGGCCGGTGAACTTCCGCTCGACGAGGTTGAAGAACGCCATCAGGAGCGCGATCGAGAAGAATCCGCCCGCGGGGAGCGCGAAGAAGAGGAGCGGCTTGAACGGTACCAGCGCCACCCCGCCGAGCGAGCCGTTGCCGAGGAGTTCGCGAAACGCCCCGATCGACAGGAGCGCTAGGAGGAAGCCGAGCCCCATGCCCACCGCGTCCCAGAACGCGGGCGCGAGCGGCTGGCGCGAAGCGAACACCTCCAACCGCGAGATGATGATCGCGAACGCGACGATGAGCTTCACGTACAGGCCCACCTGCGCGTAGAGCCCCGGCAGGAACGCTGCCAGCGTCATGTCGATCCCGCTCACCCACACCGCGATGATGATGATGAAGATCGGGATGCGGACCTTGGGATGGATCCATTGGTGCGTGAGCGCCACGGTGCAGCTCGAGAGCACCTGCACCGCCAGCACCGCGACGCCGAGGATCAGGCCGTTCACCACCGTGGTGGTGACGGCGACCGCGGGACAGAGGCTCAACGCCAGCCGAAAGACCGGGTTCTCCTGGAAGATCCCGTTGAGGATGAGGAAGCGCGCGGAGGGCGCCTTGCCGGGGATCGGGACGATGCTCACGACGGGCCTCCCAGCGCCGGCGCGATCAGCGCCCAGCGCCGGCGGAAGTGGTCGACGGTGCCGCGCACGCCGTCGGTGAGCGCGCGGCTCGAGATGGTCGCACCGGTCACCGCGTAGATCGGGCGGACCGCCTCGCGCGCGATCAGCGCCGCGTGCTCCGCCCGCCACTCGGCCAGCGACTTTCGCTGCAACTGGTCGAGCGCCGCCCGCCAGTCCTCGGGCAGCGGGTCGCGGCTAACGTCGAGCGCGCTCACCTGCTCGGGACTGCGGCCCACGAACTGCCCCTGGAACCACGGCGTCGCCGTCTCCGCCCCGAGCCCGGGGTCCTCCTCGTGCTCGACCACACGCACGCCGGCGACCGAGAACGCCGAGTCGAGCGCCACGAAAAACCGGATCGTGTTCTTGTAGCCGTTCGTCTGGCCCTCCACCACGAATCCCGCCGGCCGGCCGGCGCGCGTCGCCACGAAGATCCGGCCGAGCGGTTCGAGCGAGCGCGGTTCCTCGCTCGCTCCCGCCACCCGGGTGCGCGTGAGGAGCGTGCCGTCGAGCGAGTAGACGAGTCGCGTGGCGGCGGCGCCCGGCCCGCCCGACTGCCGGTAGACGACCTGCGCGCGCCCGCGGTCGAGGTATTGCGAGATCTCGCGGACGCTCGCGCCGGCATCGAGCGAGAGAAGCTGTGCGACGGCCGTGCGTTCGCTGGCGGCCCGCTCGGCACGCGCGTAGCGGTCGGTCCCGACGTAGACCGCGCCAAGCACCAGCGCGCCGAGCGCGCACGCCACCGTCATCGACGCGGTGATGCGCAGCATTTCGGCGGCATCGCGCGGGCGGTTGGCGGCCGGCACGGGAATGTCGGGCCCGCTCACGGCGCGCCTCCTTCCAGGGCGATCCGGTGCGGCCGGAAGCTCAGGTTCAGCGCGGGCACGAGCAGGTTGGCGATCAGGATCGCGTAGCAGATCCCTTCCGGGTACCCGCCGAAGATGCGGATGATCCCGGTGAGCGCGCCGATCACGAGCCCGAACACGATCTGGCCGCCGCGCGTGTTCGGCGAGGTGACGTAGTCGGTGGCCATGAAGCAGGCCCCGAGCCACAGCCCGCCGCTCAGGAGATGGAGCTCCGTGGCGGGAGGCTCCTGCACGGTCAGCGTCACGAGCGCGAGCCCTGCGAAGACGCTCAACGGGATCGTGACCCGGATGATGCCGCGGGCGAGGAGTACGGCGGCGCCGACCGCGAGCAGCAGCACGGAGCCCTCGCCGATCGACCCGGGGCGGAACCCGAGCACGAGCGACATCCACGGGCTGCCGGTGCCGGTGACGGCCCGGAACGCCTCCCCGAGGCTGTGCTCGCGCAGTGCCGCGAGCGGCGTGGGCGTGGTGACCGCATCGAGCGGCGCGCCGAACCAGGGTCGCGCACCGCTCCAGCCCGACGTCATCGCGAGCGGGAAGCTCGCCATGAGGAAGGCGCGGCCCACGAGCGCCGGGTTGAAGAGATTGAACCCCAGCCCGCCGAAGATCGCCTTCCCGATCGCGATCGCGAACGCGCCGCCCAGCAGCGCGGCCCAGCCGGGAAGTTGCGGCGGCAGCGTCATGGCGAGGAGGAGGCCGGTGCAGAACGCGCTGCCGTCGCCGAGCGTGGCCCGCCGGCGGAGCGCCCGCGACGTCAGCCACTCGGCGCCGAGCGCGCCGGCGAGTGCGCCGACCAGCACCGAGACGGCGCCGGCGCCGAACACGAACGCGCCCCACAGCGCGGCAGGCGCGAGCGCGGCGTTCACGGTCCACATGATGCGCGCGGTGCTCTCGGCGGCATGGACGTGCGGGCCGGGCGCGATCACGAACGGCGGAACGGCATCCGAGGAGGGCTGCCGGATCGTCGCGTCGGGAGCGGGCGTGGGCACGGGCGGGCCGGGTGGGGTGGTCATCTCGCGATCCCCGTCTCGTGCGCGCGCCGGAGCGCCGACTTGGCGACCTGCATGAACTGCATGAGCGGCCGCCCGGAGGGACACACGTACGAGCACGAGCCGCACTCGTAGCAGTCGAGGGGGCCGTACGATTCGGTCTCCAGCGTGCGGCCGACCTCGAGCCGGATGCTCACCTGGTCGGGCTCGAGCCCGAGCGGACAGGCCTCGAGACAGCGTCCGCACGAGATGCACGGTCCGAATCCCGCCTCGAGCGGGCCGCGCCCGGTGAGGAACACGAGGCCGTTCAAGCCCTTCACCACCGGCAGGTCGAGGCGGGGCAGCGTGCGGCCCATCATCGGCCCGCCGGCGACGATGCGCGTGGTGTGGTCGCGAAGCCCGCCGCACGCGGTGACCACGTGCGAGAGCAGCGTGCCGATCGGCACGCGGAGGTTTCTCGGCTCGAGGATGCCGGGGCCGGTCACGGTGACCACGCGGTCGAGGAGCGGCTTCCGCCAGCGGAGCGCTTCGTAAACCGCCACCGCGGTGGCCACGTTCTGGACGACGACGCCCACCGCGAGCGGCAGCGCACGGGCCGGCACCCGCCGGCCGGTGAGCGACTCCACGAGCTGTTTCTCCGCTCCCTGCGGGTAGCGCACCTGGCATGGCACCACCTCGAAACTCACCCCACCCACGCCCGCGAGCGCCGCCTCACGCAGCGCGTCGCGGGCGGCGGCCACGAGCGCGGGCGCTGCGGCGAGCTTGTCGGACTCGATGCCGAGCAGCACGCGCGGCACCCGGACGAGCCTCGCCATCGCCAGCGCACCCTCGACGACGTCGCGCGGGCGCTCGCACATCGTGCGGTAGTCGGAGGTGAGGTAGGGCTCGCACTCCGCCCCGTTCAGCACGAGCGTGTCGACCTTCGCCGTCGGGGGAAGCTGGAGCTTCCGAAACGTGGGGAAGGCGGCGCCACCGAGACCGACGATGCCGGCTTCCCGGATGCGCGCCAGTGCCTCGGACGGCTCCACGCGCCGCCAGCCCGGATCCTCCGTCCACTCCAGCTCTTCGGGCTCTCCGCTCGCGACGATGATGATGGCCGTCGCGCTCACCAGCGTCGGGTGCGGCCGCTTGTCGAGCGGCTTCACCTTGCCGCTGATCGTGGCGTGCAGCGGCACGCCGGTCGCCCCGCCCTCGGCGATCTTCTGCCCGCGCTTCACCAAGTCGCCCTTGCCGACGATCGGTGTGGCCGGCTCGCCGATGTGCTGCGAGAGCGGCAGCCACACCTCGGGGGGCGGCGGAACGTCCTCGATCGCGAACGATGCCGTCTCCCGCTTATGGGGTTCGGGATGCACGCCTCCGCGCCCGAACGTGCGCAGGGTCGCGGTGGTCATCTGCTCCTCCTCGTGATGCTCAGCCGATGAAGTGCGAGTCCAGCGCGCCCGGCCAGCCGCGGAAGCGATCTGGCCCGAGCAGGAACGAGACCGTGGATCCGATGTCCGACTCGACGCCCGTGCGCGCGACCACGCTCGAGCTCAGGTGGCCGTCGGCGGGAAGGCCGGTGTTCGCGTCGAACAGGTGCCCGATCCGCAGCCGCCCGAGCAGGTGGCTCTGCTCGGAGTTACCGCTCGTCGCAACCGCCGTGTCGTGGAGGACGAACACCTTCGAGAGCTGCCCGCTGACGGGATGGAACACGCCCACCGACCAGCCGGGCGCGTCCTCGTCGGGCGAGCCGAGGCCATAGACGTTGCCTCCCAGGTCGACGAGACCGGAACGGACGCCGCGCGCACGGAGCGCGTCCACGGCGCGGTCGACCGCCCAGCCCTTCCCGATCGATCCCAGGTCGAGTCCGGCGTGTTCGCGCCGGAGCGCCAGCCGCTTCGTGGCGCGATCCAGTTCCACCTCGCCGGCGCCCATGCGCGCCAGCACCGCGTCCACCTCGCGCGCGCGCGGCGGCGCGGTGACGCCGGATCCGTAGAAGCCGTAGAGCTTCATGAGCGGCAGCACCGTGGGATCGTAGATGCCGCCGCTCCGCACCGACGCCGCACACGCCATGGACACCACGTCGAGGAGCGCCGCGTCGACCTGCGTCGCGGAGCGGCCGGCCTCGGCGTTGACGCGCGAGAGCTGGCTGTCGGACCGATGCACGCTCATCTGATCGTCGACCGTGCGCACCGCGGCGAACGCGTCCTCGATCGCCGCTCGTGCGACAGCGTGATCCGGATGGAGGACGACGACACGCAACCAGGTGCCGAGCGCCGGCCGTCCAGCTTCGAGACGATGGGCGCGCCCGAGCGCGCTCCCGCGCGCCCGCACGAGCGGGATCAGGGAACCCGCGCCCGCCAGCATCGCCAGCCGGGTCAGGAAGCGGCGACGATCGAGTGCCGGCGAGGCAGGGGGCGGACCGTTCCGGGCCCACGGGCCCGGCTTGGGAGGCATGGCGAGCTTCCTCTGGTAAAGGGGTGACGACCTGCCCCCGTCGGGGCTCCCGGCTTCACCCTTGCATATCTAGTGCAAGCGACACCCGCCCGGGGGTAAATGGGCGGCACCCTGATTCCCCGAACGACGAGGGCTCTGCGATGGGCAAGGTGCCCCAGTTCTACGTGGATGCGGACCTTTGCACCGAGTGCGGGGACTGCATCAAGGCGTTGCCGATGGCGTTCCGGAAGGTCGAGGACGAGGAGGTGGCGGAGGCCTACAACGTCGATCTCGACGATTCGCTTCTGCCAAATTTGCAGAAAATCGTGTCAGAATGTCCGGGACACGCGATCCTCTGGAAGAAATGAGCGCCGCGTGAAACGCATCGATCTGCGCCAATCGATCGCCGACTCCGCGCTCGAGATCCGCGGGGACGGCAAGGCCGGGGGCGGGCTCGTGCTCGCGTTCCAGAGCCTCGGCAACCTGTTCCTGCGTGACCCGTCGATGAACGTGCAGGAATGGCCGTTCTTCAGCTCCGCGCGGCGCGGCGCGAACATCCGCTCGTTCCTGCGCGTGAGCCGCAACCTGGTGACGGCCGCGTGCGAGGTGACGCGTCCCACGCTCGTGCTGCTCATGGACGAGGGCGCGGCCAACGCCGTCGACTTCGCCCAGGGCGTGCCCCCCGGCGGCACGTTCGTGCTGAACACGCGTCGCACGCCCGAAGCGTGCGCGCGCCACTACCGGCTGAGCGGCCGGGTGCTGACCGTTCCGGGCGACGATGTCGGGACCCGCTACCTGAAGCATCCGATCGGCAACGTCTCGGCCTACGTCGCGATGGCGCGGGCGATCAGCGGGTTCGATCACGACGACGTGCTCGAGGCGTTCCTCGACATGCTGCGCAAGCGTCGCGTTCCCGACACGGTGCTCGCCCGCAATCGCGAGGCGCTGTCCGCATCGTTCGACAGCATCCACGAAGGGGAGTTCGACTTCGCCGGACCCGGCGACCACCTCGGCCAGGCGTTCGCCGGGTACGGCGAGCTGCCGATCGGCGCGCAGACCGCGCTGCGACTCTCCGAGACCAACCGCACCGCCAACTTCGCACCCACCGGCTTCCGGCTCCGGTTCGAGGATCCGGCGAACGCCTGCACGGGGTGCGCCCACTGCGTCACGAACTGTCCCGAGGGCATCATCCGGTTCGAGCCGCACGCCGAACTGGGGCTCAAGGTGACCGGGGCGGACGTGAGCCAGTTCTGCAAGCTCTGCCAGGAGTGCATCGCCGTGTGCCCCGAGAAGCTGTTCTTCTCCGCGCCGTTCGAGGAGCACTGGCAGGAAGAGGAGGCGACCGTCCGATGAGCGCCCGCGAAGCCCCGCAGCCGCTGCCCGCCCCGCTGCCGCACGTCACCACTCCGGGCGGCGAGCGCTACGAGGGCGTGATCGACCTGGCGAAGGTGCGCGCCGCGCACCACGCCCTCTACGACGCTCGCGAGGAGCTGACCGCAGACGGGAACACCGCGGCCGCGCTGGCGACACTCCAGATGTGGCGGTGCGTGCTGTTTGCGGGCTTCCCGATCACGCCCTCGACCAAGTACATCGAGACGATCGCCTCGAAGATCGCCGCCGACCCGGACACGAAGAAGCGCGTCAAGCTGCTCGAGGCCGAGCACGCCGTGGCCGACTACCTGGTCGGAGCCGCGGCCGCCTGTCGCGATCTCATCTTTCCGACCGCGACCAGCTCGGTCGGGCTCGACCACATGACCGAGACGACGCGCTCGCTCGGCGCGAGCGGTCTCGGCAACGTCATGCTCGTGAACGTGTACCGCGCCACCGCGAACTTCCCGCTGTGCATCGAGGGTGATCCGTCGGATGCGCTCGCGCACCGGGACGACGGCTTCATCCAGATCTGCGCCCGCGGCAAGCAGCAGATCTACGACACGGTGCTCCAGGCGCCCTGCCTCGGCATGCACCCCGACGTGATGACGCCCACCATGCCGGGCTACTACGGGATCAAGGACAGCCACCGGAACGCGCGCCTCGTGGTCGAGCCCGACCGCGAGATCACGGCATTCCACGACCGCTGGCTCCGCCCGTGCGAGCTGCCGGGGCTGATCAACGGCGACACCGCGCTCGGCAATTGCGTCACCTCGCGTCACTTCCAGGGCTTCAAGATCGCCCAGAAGCAGCGGATGGAGCGCGTGCTCGAGCTGCTGCCGAAGCTCGGCGCCGATTTCGAACGGCACTTCGGTCGCCCGGGTCTGGCGTTCTTCGACCAGGTGGGCTTCCCGCCGGACGGCGCGGTGGACATCGCGGTGCTGGGCATGGGTCCCGATTTCGGGACGTTCGAGGCGCTCCGCGAATCGTATGCCGCCCGCACCGGCCTCCGGCTCGGTGGGGTCGCGATGCGGCTCCTGACGCCGTTCCCGCGCGAGGCGGTGCGCAAGCGCCTGCAGCACGCCAAGGTCGTCCTCGTGGTGAACCAGGCGCACCACCAGGGCCGCGGGCACCTCACGCTCGACGTGGCCGACGCGCTCGCCGACCTCGAATCGCCACCTCGCATCGTGAGCGCGTTCGCCGGCCTGGGCGGGGCGGACGTGGGCGAGCACACGTGGGAGCGGATGCTCGAGTTCGCCGGCTCGGCGCTGGCGCGCGAGGCGGCGATCCCACCCTACGCCTTCTTCCACGAGGGGGCCCGGCTATGAGCAGCTACAAGGAGATCGCCACCCGCGAGAGCTGCTTCCGGCCCGGCTCGACCCTCTGTCCCGGCTGCATGGAGGCGATCGCGTTCCAGAGCATCGGGCGCGTCACCGACAATGGCGTGAAGACCGTGTTCTCGATCGGCACCTCGTGCGCCGAGGTCTCGACGCTCTTCTTCCCGAACGTGGTCGCCTGGGGCCGTGGCGCGACGCCGCCCGACGATTACGCCCAGAGCTTCGCCATCCTGCACAACGTGTTCGAGTCCGCGCCCACGCTCGCCGAGGCGGTGCGGGACGTGGCCGACGTGCTCGGCGACATGGGCGCGCTGCCCCACCCGATTCAAGTATTGTCCTCGAGCGGCGATGGCGGCGCGCTGGCGATCGGCCTGCGGGCACTGCTCCACACCATCCATCGGCGGGCGCGCGTCACGCTGATCGTGCTCGTGAACGAAATCTTCGCCAACACCGGCTTCCAGTACAGCCCGGCGACGACGCCGTTCGCCGACACCAGCACCACGCCGAGCGGACCCGGCCATCCGGGAAATCCGGAGCCGCCGCTCGACTACGTGCACCTGTGCATCGCCGCGGGCGCGTCGCTCGTGGCCCAGGTGAGCCCGGCGCACGGCAAGATGTTCGTGAAGACCGTGGAGAAGGCGCTTGCGTGCGACGGGACCGCGGTGATCTTCGTGCCGGCGCCGTGCATCAGCGGCTGGAAGTTCGAGGACGGCGAGACGGTGAAACTCGCCACGCTCGGCGCGCAGGCGGGGGCCTACCCGCTGTTCGTGTGGGAGAAAGGGAAGGGCGGGTCGGTCAAGGACTGCGCGCGCGACGCGGCCGAGCGCCCGCCGATCGAGGAGTTCCTCGGCCTTCAGCGCCGCTTCTACCACATGGTGGAGAAGAATCCGGCGAGCGGCGCGTTCGTGGCGCGCAAGGGACGGGAGAAGGATCTCGAGAAGCTCCGCGCCTGGGTGCAGTCGAACGTGGAGCGGCTCTACCGGTTGTCGGAACTCCACTAGCCGGGTCTTCCCCCCGGGAGCGCCCGGGCTCGAGTGGCGGAGCCCGCGGTCCGGGGTGCTCCGGCCAGTCGTGACCGCCGGATCGGTCACGCCCTCCGCCTCGCGGCGGACTCCGTGTGCCGGGGTCGACGCGCCGGGCGACTTCCACGCCGCGTTCGGCGCCACGGGCACCGGGAGTTTCGACCGCGGGCCCTGTCGCACCCGGAGGGCTCCCCTCCGACGGCGAAAGATTCCCTGAATCGATACGAGTCGTAGCGTATCTGAATGCCCCGTCGCCAACGTGCCGCGCGACCCGGCCGTCCGAAGGGCGGACGACGGCATTCCGAACATCGACCTGACACGACCCTGGGAGGACCGAATGAAGCTGAGTCACACGCTGCTCACGTCCGGACTGCTCTCTCTCACGCTGGGAGCATGCAGCCGCAATCTCCCGTCCGCGCCCGCCGCGGCCGGCCCCGCCATGATGAGCCAGCTCGCCGCGGGCACTGCCGTGTTCCACTCTCAGGCCACGGTGTTCACGGGCTCGGGAGACATCACTCCGACCGTGAACGCGTTCCGCACGGCGCTCGGGACGCTCAACGCGAACACCCCGGGATCCGTGACGGGCGGCCGCCGCGAGATCAACTGGGACGCCGTCCCCGCCGCGTTCACCAATACCAACGATTTCCCCGCGGACTTCTTCAACCAACCGGTGGCCGGCCGCGCTCGCGGCACGGTGTTCTCGACGCCTGGAACCGGGTTCCGCACCAGCGACAACAACTTCGCGGACGTGAAGCCCAAAGACGGCCCCTTCGTCTTCTTCAGCCCGATCCGGACGTTCGCGCCCGTCGGCAGCAGCCGCATGACCGTCGACTTCTTCGTTCCCGGGTCGCATGACGCCGCCACGTCGACCGGCTTCGGCGTCGTGTTCTCCGATGTCGACCGCCTCGGTTCGGCCTCGATCCGGCTGTTCGACAGCGAGGGCAGGAGCCTCGGGCGGTTCGTCGCCCCGACGTCGCCGGGCGGCCTCTCATTCGTCGGCGTCATGTTCCCCACCGCCGTGGTCGCCCGCGTGGAGATCAAGTCCGGGCAGCGCGCGGTCGTGAGCAATGGCACCGACCTCGACGATGACGATCGCATCTTCTCGTCCGATCGCGACGATAAGAACGGCAAGGACGACGACGATCACGGTCACGGACGCGGAGCGGACCTCGTGATCATGGACGACTTCATCTATGGCGAGCCGACCGCCGTTCGCGGCGACTCGCCTCCCGCGGCCGCGGCGATCGCCGGCCCGAGCCGGCCCGCGGCGCGGTAGCTCGCGTCCGCACCCGCTCACACGCGATTCGACGAAGCGGCCCTCGCGCGGGTCGAGCGGAGGTTGTCATTCCCCGCTCCAATCGGCCGGCGAGGGCCGCATGCGTCGGCGCGCGGGAGCCAGGGAGGCCTGCCGCGCCGCTGGAGCACTGGCGGTCAGACCCTGGTTCAAGACACTTGGGGATCGGAGGAGACGCGCTGGAGTTACGCCTCGGTGGAACGGTATCGAAAACTTCCACGGACGAATCTCGACTCAAGACGCCGCGACTCATCGAAGGCATTGCGCAGCAACAGAGTCGACGAAGCCCCACGAGGTTGGTGCCTTGCGGGGCTCCTTCGTTCTCGCGGCCATGGGCGGGCAGACGCGGGCAGGAAAGGACTCTGAGTCGGTAGCAGATGAGATGAAGCAGCTGGCCTCTGCTGGAGCGTGGTAGCCCTTACGGGCGCCACAGACCAGCGACGCGGTCTTGAGCCGCAAAGTAAGGAGGCCAGCCGTGGACCATATTGGCATCGACCTGCACAAGCGGGAAAGCCAGATCTGCATCGAGACCGAGCAAGGGGAGGTGATCGAGAAGCGGATCCGCACGGAACGGGAGCGGTTCGTTGCGATGTTTGGGAAGCGACCGCGGGCGAAGATCCTGCTGGAGTCGATGACCGAGGCGGAGTGGGTGGCGCGCTGCCTCGAGGAGCTTGGGCACGAGGTGATCGTGGCCGACCCGAGCTACGCCGCGATGTACGCGACACGCTCGCGACGGGTGAAGACCGACCGGCGCGACGCGGTGACGCTGGCCGATGCGTGCCGGCTCGAGGCCTACCGGTGCGCACACCGCGCGAGTGACCGGCAGCGGCACGTAAGGGCGGAGCTGGCAGTGCGGGACGTACTGGTGCGCGCACGGGTCAAGTGTGTGTCGCTGGTGGGGGCGCTGCTACGGCGCCAGGGGATCCACCTGCCGAGCGGGAACGTGGACGGGTTCGTGGTGCGCGTGGAGCGGCAGCTGCTGTCCGAGGAACTACAGCAGGAGATCGCACCGCTGCTCACGCTGATCCGCACGGCGAGCGCCGAACTGGAGTCAGCAAACGCTCGCATCGGCAGGATCGCTGCCGAGGATCCCGTGATCAAGCGGCTGCGCACGGTGCCGGGCGTGGGACCGATCACCGCGACCGCGTTCGTGGCGACGCTCGACACCTGGGAGCGCTTCGCAGGACCGCATCAAGTGGAGGCGTATCTGGGGCTGGTGCCGAGCGAGAAGAGCTCGGGAGAGAAACAGCACCGGGGACGAATCACCAAGGCGGGGAACAGCCGTGCACGCTGGCTGCTGGTGGAGGCCGCGTGGTCGGTGTTCCGCTCGCGCCGGGAAGACACCGAGCCACTGCGGCGCTGGGCGCAACGGGTGGCGCTGCGGCGCGGGACCAAGTCGGGGATCGTCGCGTTGGCGAGAAAGCTGGCCGGGATCCTCTACGCGATGTGGCGGGACGGGAGCAGCTACGAGAAGCGCGAAGGCCGCGCGGCACAGGAGGCGGCCACGAACTAACTGCAGCAATGGACGGATGGCTCTCTGCCAGGTTCGAACACAGGGGAGCGGTGAGCGCGGACCGAATTGTGGTCGCGGTTGAGACCGCGTAGCCGATTGGCGCCCCGCACCCCGTCGCAAACCTCACCATGCGCCGGCGGCCACCGCCGCCCTCGTCGAGCGCGCAAAGACGTATGAAGAACCTCGCGGAGAGAAGGCAGTCGAGGAGGTAAGATGACACGGCAACCCCGTGCCTCAGCGGAGCGCTGCTTCAAAGAATTTCGGTAGCAGGTGCCGGCGCGAACCTCGCGCCTGATGGGCGGAACCCAAGGCATGGCGCGCAGCACAAACGCGATCACTCTTTCGCACGCGCGTTGAGGGCCGGACCGCGCCTCCAGGGGGCATGTGCAGCCCGCCGCCATGCGCGCTCGAGACGCCCCGCAGGACTGAATCCTCCAGGGCGCCGCTACGACCCGCCGCCTTGTATCGAACTAGACAGTATGGAACGACCGGCCTGCGGTCGTAGGTTCGTGCCCTCGCGAACGAGAGGCACGACAGGTGGCGGGGGTGCCGCCACGCTCGATCGCGGGTTAGCGCCAGCGGCGCCAGAGCCGCACACGAAGGAGGCCGGT
>CAYSWZ010000202.1:0-9231 GCA_964434945.1 uncultured bacterium
GGGCTCAGCAGGAACGTTACCGTGCCATCCTGGGTATTGAGCGTGGGGGTGCCGACGAAGATCGCGGACTGAATGTTCGGGTCGGCCGGATCGTCGGGCCAGACATCGCCGAGCTGATCGAACACCGCCTGCGTCATCCACTCGACCGTGAATCCGTTCGGCGCGCCACTCGCACCCGCAGTGACCGTGACATTCACGATCGAGGTCGCATCGGAATTCGCAGCGGCGTCAGGAGGATCGAGCTCGACCGGCGCTGCAAATGCCGGGAGAACCAGCAGGCAGGCGCTCGCAAGCGCGAGCAGCGTGGGGCGCAGAGGCGGCCGATGCATGGAAGTGGGGGCTCCCTGGTGGGGTGTCTCGCAATACGCATCAGGCCAACGGGGGTGCCTGTGCAGAACGCACTCTATGTATGGTACTTATGCATTGGAACTTGCACAACGAGAAACTTACCCACCTCGGCGGAAATCCGGAAAAAGCCGGGAAAGTGTGGCCAACATGAAGCGGCATAATGCGTTGCTCGCCTCGAGCCCGCTCCTGCTGGCGCTGGGGCTCCTCGCCGCCGCCTCGTGCGCGGTTGAGGGCGGAGCCGGCGGCCAGGGAGGCCCGATCCCACCCTCCATGCCCGCGGCGAAGATGGGGCTCGCCCCGGCGCTCCGCCCCTTCTACGACGAGCTGGAGGAGTACGGCGACTGGATGCTCGTCGAGCCGCAGGGCTGGGTGTTCCGGCCGAACGTCAACACGGTGGCATGGCGACCCTACCAGGAAGGACATTGGGAGCCGACCTACTCATTCGGCTGGGTGTGGGAGTCGGACGATCCGTTCGGCTGGATCACCGACCACTACGGGTTCTGGTTCCACGACGACTTCCAGGGCTGGCTGTGGAAGCCGTACGGGGCATGGGCCCCTTCGTGGGTCGCCTGGGTGCAGGTGGGCAACTACGTCGGCTGGGCCCCGCTGGCCCCGGACGGCACGACGAACCTCGACAAGGTGCCGGATGGCGCGTTCACCTACATGCCCGCCGCGGCACTCGCGCAACAGACCGTCGCATCGCACGCGACCTACGTGAACAGCGTGCCGGACGACGGCAGCGAGGTGCGTCCGATCGATCGGGTCGCCACCTACCGAGGGGTGAACTGGAACGCCGGCCCCGACCTGACCACGGTGCTCGGTGAGACCGCAGCCGAGCGGCTGCGCCTCTCCGAACACGGATCCGCGCCCCAGGCGCCACCGCCGCCGAAGGGACTCTCGAGCGAGCCCAGGGCATTCGAGCTGACCACGCTCCAGAACCGCACCCACCGGGTGTGGAGCGAGGCCCGCCGCGAGTTCACGGCCGCGCGGGCGGCTCGCGCGGGCGCGGGTCCGGGCAGCAGTGCCCCCGGGACCCGGACCGCGCCGGCGGGGCGGCCCGTGCCGAAACCGCACCCGGGGAGCGAGCCGGACACGCTCGGCACGGCGCCCGGGGATTCGGTGCGGACACCGCACGGAGACGGCACGGGCGGATCCGGCATGCTTCCCCGGCCCGGATCGGGGACCGACTGACGCCGGCGATCGACTCGGCCACCGCGCGCCTCAAGGCGCGCGCGCTCGAGCTGGGCTTCGATGCCGTGGGAATCGCGGCCGTGGGCCCGCTCGAGGCGCAGTCGCACTACGAAGCGTGGCTCGCCGCTGGGCGCCACGGCGGCATGAGCTGGCTCGCCTCCGCGAAGCATCGCGAACGCCGCGCCGAGCCCGAGCGGCTCGTGCGGAACCTCCGCTCGGTCCTGTGCGTGGCGATGTGCCACCCGCCCGGGCGCGACGAAGCGCGCGACGCGCGCGTGGGCCGCATCGCTCGCTACGCGGCCGGCGAGGACTACCACCGTGTCATGAAGGACCGGCTGCTGGCCCTCGAGCGCTGGATCCGAACCGAGCTCTTCCCCGGCTCCGGCTCGCTCTGGTACTCGGACACGGGCGCGATCCTCGAACGCGGCTGGGCCGAGCGTGCCGGCCTGGGCTGGGTGGGAAAGCACGGCGGCGTGCTGTCGGAGGCGCTCGGCTCGTGGTTCCTCCTCGGCGAGGTGCTGATGGACCGCGAGCTCGCGCCCGATGCGCCGGTGCCGGAACGCTGCGGCACGTGCACGCGCTGCCTCGACGGCTGCCCGACACGCGCGATCGTGGCTCCCTACCAACTGGACGCGAGGCGCTGCATCTCGTACCTGACAATCGAACTCTCGGGTCCGATCCCGCGCGAGTTGCGACCGCTCGTGGGCGACTGGATCTTCGGCTGCGACGTCTGCCAGGAAGTGTGCCCGTGGAACCGGTTCGCGCCCCCGGCAAGGGATGCGCGCCTGCACGCCCGCGAGCTCACCGGTTGGTCGCTGGAACGCTTTCTCACGCTCGACGAGCGCGGCTTCCTCGCACTCTTCGCCACGAGCCCGATCCGCAGGGCCGGGCGCTCGGGCTTCCTGCGCAACGTCTGCGTGGCGATGGGCAACCGCGCGCATGCGCCGTACGCGCCCCCGCTCGCGCGCGCGATGGAACACGACGGCGATCCATTGGTGCGCGGGCACGCGGCCTGGGCGCTGGGGCGGGTGGCACGGGCGCTCCCGGCGGAGTCACGCGACGAGGCACTCGCCCGCCTGTCGCGGGCGGTGCGCTCCGAGTCCGACGCGTGGGCGCGGGAGGAGGCGGCGCTGGCGCTGGACGCGCTCGGCGTCCCGGGAGAGCCTGGGGCCCGATTGCAGACTCCCCCCGCGCGCGCGGAGTTCTCGAGCGGAGCCTAGAAGCCATCTCACAAACACCTGCGCAGCAGGATGACGATGCAGCCGAGCTGCACGAAGCTGAGGAAGTTGACGACATCGTGTTCCCACCGAGTCACCAGCCGACGGAAGTTGTAGAGCCAGGCGAACAGCCGCTCGATCTTCCAGCGCCGGCGATAGCGACGGAGCGGACGCCCATCTTGAGTCTTCACCTTCCGGTTGCTGCGGTGCGGCGCGATCAGCTCGACATTGCCTTCGGCGAGTCGTGCGGCGAGGGGGGCGCTGTCGTAGGCTTTGTCGCCAATGAGTCGCTCGGGGAGGTCGGGAAGGAAGCGGGCTTCGGGCGTGGAGATGACGAGCTTGACCTCAGCTGGCGAAGCACTGGCCACGTCGACCGCAACAGGAAGGCCATGGCGGTCCGCAACTGCCATGAGCTTGGACCCCTTACCCCGCTTGGTAGGGCCCACACAGAGCCCCCCTTTTTCGCCCCCACGAAGCTGGCGTCGATGAAGCACTCGGAGAGATCGAGTTGGCCCCGGTCGCGCAGGTCCACCGCCAGCGCGTGGAGGATCTTCGCAAACACTCCGCTGCGCGACCACTCCTGGAAGCGTCGATGGCAGGTGGCGGGCGACGGGTACAAATCGGGCAGATCCTGCCACGGCGCACCGGTGCGCAGCACCCACGGGATGCCGTTCAGCACGTCGCGCGCGTGCCGCCACGGGCGACCGCGGCCGTCGGGGCGAACGTGAGGCCTGGGAATGAGCGGCTCGAGAACGGCCCATTGCGCATCCTTGAGATCCACGGCTCCCTCCTCGGCATCGTCCGTGATGCCGTTCGGGAGCAGCTTAGCTCTACCGACCGTTTGTGATGGCTTCTAATGCGCCGTCGCGAGATGTCACCTGTGTTTTCAACAACTTCGAGTACAGGCTGATTTCATTGTAGAACTCTCCCGTTGCCGTGTCCGCATTGAGGCGGGCGGACGCATAGGGTTGTATTCCGCGCAGGAGGCGCAGCTTCGATGCAATTCTTACGACGACACTGGTACACCCTCGGTCTCCCGATTGCGATCATCGCCCTGGCGTGGGGGGTGATGAGTGGCCTCACCAAGGTGCAATGGATCCTGCTCCTTAACTTTGTTGCTCTCCTCCTGCATCAATTCGAGGAGTACGCGTGGCCAGGCGGCGAGCCTTGGATCATCAACGAGGTCATGCAGCCGAAAGGCAGCCGTCCTGATCGATATCCGCTCAATCAGAACAACGCGTTCTTTATCAACGTTCCGATGGCTTGGTCGTTTTATCTGCTCCCCGTGTTCTTCCCGGCGGTGATCTGGGTCGGTTTGGCGCCCGTCGTATTTGGGTTCGGTCAGTTCGTGGGACACGGCATCGCCAACAACCGGAAGCTCAAGACGCTCTATAACCCGGGCTTGGCTGCCGTCGTCCTCGGGCACATCCCTCTTGGAATCTGGTATCTCCGCGAAGTCCAGACGAGCGGGCGGGAGTGGGCGTTCGCGATCCTTTACGTTGCGCTCTTCATCGTTGCGGGCATGTTGAAAGTCGGTTACGGGCTGCTGGCGGACGAAAATTCTGCGTACCCGTTTGCGCCAGAGGAGATGGAGCGATTCGGACGTCGTCGCCGCCTTGCTCAAATTAGAAGCGGTTCCGAAAGCGCGCGCCTCTGATGGGAGGTGCCACCGCGTGGTTCAGGCCGCATGGATGAAGCAGTTGCGGAAATCGTCGCAGCCACCCAGCCGGATACCCATAGGGATCGACTGGCGCCGCTCTGACGACCGATTGCTGCGACCGGATGGTAGACCTCGCATGGTGCTCGTTGTCTGGCGAGGTTCATGAGATGACTTCTAATCCCGGCCGAGCGGATGGCCGGCCACCCATTCGGCGTCGCCGTCCGCGAAGTGCTCCTTCTTCCAGATGGGCACGGCGCGCTTGAGCTCGTCCATCAGCCAGCGCGCGGCATCGAACGCAGCGGCCCGGTGCGGCGAGCTCATTACCACCGCCACGCTGGCCTCGCCCACCGGCACCTCGCCCAGCCGGTGCACCACGGCGCAGTGCGCGAGCGCGAACCGTTCGCACGCGGTGCGCTCGAGTGCCGCGAGCGCCTCGAGTGCCATGCGCTCGTACGCTTCGTATTCGAGCCGCAGGACGCGCCGGCCCTGGTGGTGGTCGCGCGTCGTGCCGAGGAACAAGTTGACCGCGCCGCACTCGGGCCGGGAAGCCGCGGCGAGGAGCGGGGCCGGATCGATCCGGGCACGGGTGAGCTCAGCCACGCCGACCGCCACTCAAGGTGCGGTGGACGCGCCCGGCGGTGCCGGGCGTGCGAGCCGGCGTGCGCCGTGCGAGTTCACGGCGCAGGATGGGTCGCGTCGGAGAGCGGCGCGCGACCTCGGTGAAACCCGCGCGCCGGAACGTGGATTCGAACCCGGTGTAGACGAATGCCGGCGGCTGGCGTTCGGAGCGATTCGTGGTGGGATAGCCTTCGACGCTGCGCGCTCCCCAGCGCCGCGCGAAAGCGGCGGCCGCCTCGAGCAGCTCCGCCGCGAGGCCGGCGCCGCGGTGGGACGGGCTCACGAAGAAGCAGGGTGCGGCCCACACGCCCTCGCCCGGAACAGGCTCGAGCACGCGCGAGTTCGCGAGCCGCTGGTACTCGTCGCGCGCCGCCACCGCCACCCAGCCCACGGGCTCGCCGGCCTCGTACGCGATCAGCCCCGGCGGCCGGCGTGCGACGAGCGCGCGCAGCGCACGCCGGTTACCCTCGCCCTTCGAGCGCCGGAACTCCGCGGCCGGCAGTCGCATCCACATGCACCAGCAGCCGGCGCAGGCGCCCTTCGCGCCGAACAGCCGCTCGAGGTCGGGCCAGCGCTCCGGCGTGACGGGTACGATCCGCCACCGCCTCGAGCCGCTGCGGGTGCGTGGGCGTCGTCCCGCGCCGCCGCGCGCGACCGGCACACGCGCACGCTCCCCACGGCCGCCGGCGCGCGCACCCATGCTAGCCGCCACTGACCGGAGGAAGCAGCGCCAGCTCGCAGCCCTCGACCAGCGGCTCGCCCGTGCGCGCGAGCGTGCCGTCCACCGCCACGGCCAGGTGCGGCCGCAGTTCGGCGAGCCCGGGGTATGTGCGCTCGAGCAGCGAGAGCGCATCCGACACGTTGCTGCCGTCCGGCAACTCCAGGTGCGCCCGGGCACTGCCGGCGCGCTCGCGCGCCTGTGCGAACAACCTGACCTCGATCCGCATGGGTGGAGCCTCCGGGAATGAACGCCTATGCTCCCGCGACCATGGAACCGACGCAAGACGCCCCGCCGCCGTCCGCATCCGGAGCGTCGCCGGCGCTGTCGGAGGTCGCGCTCCCGCAGGAAGCCGCTCCCGCGGAACGCCGGCGCGCCGCCGACGACGTGCGCCGTGACACGAACACGGGGCTCCTGCGCTGGACGCTGATCGTGGTCGCCGGCTCTGCCGCCGCCATCGCGCTCAATCACCTCGACGCGGCCCTGTTCCTGGCGGTGGCCGCGATGTTCGCGCTCGCCCAGTCCTGGGATGTCCGCGATCGCGCGCGCACCGGCGATCCGTTCGCGGACCTGGCGTTGGAGCCGGGCGGTCTCGGCACGGTACTGCGCACACTGCTTCCGCTGGCGGTCCCGGTGACGGGCGCGGTCGTGTTCGCCAAGCTCGCCGGGTTCGCGCGCTCGCTGCCGCCCTCCCCCGCCCACGCCGCAGCGCTCCAGTGGTGCGCGGCGTCCGCGGTGGTGTGCGCTTTCGCCGCGCTCCCGTCCGTGGCGCGGCAGCTCGCGCGCGCCTTCGTGCGCGGAGCGAACCCCGGCCACACCGACCGGCTCACCGCGTCCCTCGCGCTGGTGCTGCTGCTGATCCCGGTGCCGTTCGAACTCCTGAGCGACGATCTCATGAGCATCGTCAAGGGCAACGGCAGTCCGCTCGCCGACGTCGGCACGCTGGTCGCGCAGCTGATCGGCGAAGTGGTGTTCGCGCTGTCCGCGGTGGGCCTGTGGGTCGGCCGCGATTTCGCCGCGGTGCGCGAGCGTCTCGGCCTCGGCGGCGTCCGCCTGCGTCACCTCGGGGTCGCGGCCGCAGGGCTCGCCGCCGTGGGCGGGGTCAATGCCGGCATGGAGTGGCTCGAGCGTGCGCAGTTCCACGCGCTCTGGCTCCGCGACCAGGACATGACGAAGCTCATCGCCGGCGACTTGAGCGTGGGGGCGGCGCTGGTGCTTGGCGTGTCCGCCGGCGTGGGCGAGGAAGTCATGGTCCGGGGTGCGCTCCAGCCGCGGGTCGGGCTGGTGTGGGCGTCACTGCTGTTCGCTGCGGGGCACGTCCAGTACACGTGGTTCGGCATGCTCACCGTCGTGCTGCTCGGGGTGACGCTCGGCGTGGTGCGGAAGACCGCGAACACCACGACCGCGATCGTCGTGCACGCGCTCTACGACATGATCGCGGCGCTCGGCGCGCGCTAGCTTGCCGGCGGAGTAGCGGTTATCGCCGCGGGTCAGTGAATCACGGCAATCTACGCTCGGGCGAAGCGGCGAAGGGACGTCCGCTCCGGTCTGGTTGGATGCCTTTGCGCGATCGGACGACTCACGAATCGGGATTGCGCGCCTGCACATGCCTTGATAACTTCCTTGGTTGACCGGGTGCCCCCATGACCCACTCGAGGCACTTGATGAGCGAACCCTTGCCGCGGCTCCCTTCGCGAGGAGTTCGTTCTCTTTCGGTAGCCGCGTCGGCGTTTCTCGTGTGCGCGATTGCGGCCCCAACCGCCCACGCGACGCTCGACATTAAGGACCGCGGACCCGTGCTCGACGCGGGCGCGTTCGCGATGCGCGTGACCAACGCCGGCATCCTTGGTAACGCCTTTTTCGATACCGGCCTGTCGTTCGATCCCTCGCTGGAGTTCCCGCGCGGAAGCGGGCAGCAGCTGCTCGGCCACGCGGAGCTGTGGGTCGGCGGCGTCAGCGCGGCCGGCGGCACTCGGGTCTCAGGCGGGCCCATGCTGGAGTGGCGGCCCACGCTCGACCCGAACGATCGCGTCCTCGGCGCGCGCGCCGGACAGGTGGGATCGCTGTGGCACTTCGACGACGACGGCGACGGCAAGGTGGACGAGGATCCGCTGGACGGCCGCGACAACGATGGCGACGGGCGTGTGGATGAAGACTTCGCGATGGTGTCGGACCAGTACATGTACGCGGAGTATCGCGATGACCAACCGGAGGCGATGAACTACGCCTATCCGAATGGCGAGACCCATGTGCCCATGCACCTGAGCGTGCACCAGGAGGCGTTCGCGTGGGCGCTCCCGGGCTACGACCACGTGGCCGCCTTCCAGTTCACGATCAAGAACGAGAGCAACGAGACGCTGCGCAACCTATGGCTCGGCCTCTACGCCGATCTCGATTCCCGTGACCAGGCGGACACGGGAGGTCACCTAAACGATCGCGTCGACTTCGTGCCCTATAGCCTCACCGTCCCGGAGGGTGTCTCGAACATCGACGTTGGCGGCGTGAGTTTCACCAAGGCCTGCGTCACAAAGATCGAGGCGGTCACACCGGTCGTTAGTGATGGCAACACGACCTCGGGTCTGCCTGCGGTGGCGCTCGTCCCGGTGTCGCACACCACCGACCCACTGGGTTACCTGGTCAACTACGCCTTCCCCGGTGCGCGCGAGGCACAGGCGAGCGCCCGGGCACCACGCCGGGACACCACATTCCGCTACTCGCTTTTCGCGCAGGGCTTGCCTCCAGGACAAGGCGGCCCTCCGATCATCGATACCGATCGTTACCGGGCTCTTGCGGGCGAGTACCCACAGGCTCCCCTCGGCAGCTTGCAGGATTGGGCCGTGCTGCTCTCTTGCGGCCCGTTCGCGCGTCTCGAACCCCAGCAGACACTGCAGTTCGCTGTAGCGTTCGTCGTGGCACCGTCGCGCGACAGCATGGCCGAGTACGCGACGTTCCCCGGGCTCGCGTGGAGAGGGACCAGGTACAACTTTCAGCCCGACATCGCCAGTCGACGGTACGACGCCGGTGCAACGGGAATTAACGGCCATGAGATCTGCTATGAGCCCCCACCGGGCATCGTCTTCAACTACGATCCTAACTGTCCGTCAAAGTTCTACACGGACTACCTCCCGCAAGTCCCCCTCGGTAGTCCTCCGTCCTCTAGCGAATCCACTTACGTCGCCGGCAAGTGCATCTGGTCCGATTTCGATTGCGATGCATGCACGGGGTTGGATGGGAAGGAAACGCAGGTCCACTGGCAGGTTGGCGGCTCGCTGCCACCCAAGCCGGCACTGAAGGTCGTCGCCGGCGACACGACTGCGACGCTGCTGTGGGACAATCTACCCGAGATCATGCTCCAGCAGCCGGGTGGGTGGAATCCGGGCTACCAATTCGGCGGTTACCGCCTTTACCGACTGGACGACTGGCATCGCAAGTCGGTTCTGCCCTCGCCGGAGCAGTGGCAGCAAGTGGCACAGTTCCGT
>CAYSWZ010000203.1:0-8149 GCA_964434945.1 uncultured bacterium
GCGCTCATGTCCCACCGCGTCCGATTCCCCGGCAAGCGCATCGGCGTGATCGCCTCCGGCGGCAACGTCGACCTCGAGCAAGCGCTCACCTGGTTCGCAGCGGCGCCCCCGAGCGAGTGACGGGCCGCCGCGCGTCCAATCCGACGTGAGCCGCGGGGACGTGGTTCGTGATGTTGCGACGTAGATCAGCCGGCGGCACCCGATCCACTGAAAGCGGCGGGGAGGGGGTCGCGAGGAGGCGACGTCGAGAGGCCCGCGGGAGGCAGGATGCCGGAGCGGGCCGAGCGCCGAGCGTGGAGGCCGCAGGATGCGGCCGACGAGCGTTCGCCTCCTCGCGACCCCCTCCCCGCCGCGGTACGGGCGAGTTCGCCGTCGCCGGTGTGACGGCAAGAGCGCCGTCGCCTACAGAGGGCGTATCACGGGCTAGTCGATCCCCGCCTCGTGCAGCACGTCGAGCAGATCGTCCTCGCCGTGCAGTCCCACCATCACGCGGAACACGTTCCCGTCCCGCCCCACGACCACCGTCAGCGGGATTGAGCTCGCGCGGTAGATGCTGCCGACCGTGCCACTCAGGTCGAGGAGCACCGGGATGTCGAGCTTCTGCTTCTCGAGATACTCGCGGACCTTGTCCTCCGGCTCACGTTCGTTGACCGCGTACACCACCAGTCCCTTCGACTCGAACTGCCGCCGGGCCTTGGCCACGATCGGGAGCCAGCCCCGGCACGGTCCGCACCACGTGGCCCAGAAGTCGAGCAACACGACCTTGCCCTTGAGCGCCGACAGTCTCACCGGCCTCGAGTCGGCCAGCGTCTCGAGCGTGAAGTCACCGGCCGGCTGGCCCTCCATGGCGGCGTGCTCGGGGGAGCTCTGCATGAAGTGCCGGACCCGGCGCATGCCCTCCTCGGGATGGAACCGGAACGCATCGGCGGGTAGCGCGGGGTCGGGCTCGGCCACCACCATGCGCGTGACGTTCACCGAGTAGACCGGGCCGAGCTGCGGATGATTCTGCTCGATTCGCACCGAGTCGAGCAGCACCATCCGCGTGGCGGGATCCACCCACAGCACGCGCGGCAGCATGGTCACGCCCGGCGCCGCGGCTTCAGGGTTTGCGACCGTCAGCGCGTAGCGGTCGCAGGTCACCACTCCGTGCGCGGTGCGGACGGTGTCCTTCCCGAGCGCGCGCACTTCACGCACCCCCTCCAGCATCCGCACGTAGTCGCCGGCAGGATCGAATTGGCGCGAGATGAGCGCGCTGTCCGGGCCGGCGCGCGCCGCGGCCACCGTCTGCACCCGGTACTGGAAGAGTTCCGGCACCGCCGTCCACAGGCTCTCGCCATCCGCCACGATGCGCGTGGTCATCTGGTTGGTGCGGACTTCGCTCGAGAGGTGCGCCGGCCGCCGCACCAAGAATCGCACCGCGGTCGTCGACTGGTTCGTGCCCTGGCTGCTGCCGACCTCGCTCCAGGCCTGGCCCTCGAACCGGTACGACTTGAGCGCCCGGTAGTGCTGGACGACGCCGTCGAGCGCCTTGCGCGCGGCGGCATCGCCGGCATCTGTCGCCGCAGCGCGCCCCGCGCAGGGGAACGCGAGGCACGCGAGCGCGAGGCAGAGTCGCGGCGCGAGCATCGGGAGAATGGTGGCTGGCGAGGGGCGCATGCGGGTTCCCGGGAAGGGGGTGGGCAAGGATCGAGTGACATCGAGTGTAGCCCACACCCGTGTGAAAGGCAGGGCCGGATTCGGGTGGGCGTCGGTCCGCGCCGCTCGCGGCGCGCTCAGGCCGTGACGACGATCCCGTTCTCGAAGGCGTCCGTCGGCCGCGCGTGCACGCCGGCGAACTGCAACTCGAGCCCGAACCCCGCTTCGTTCAGCGCCCGCTCCCTCGCTGCGCCGCCATGTCGCGACGGCGCGACTCGAGCGTCGCCAGCAGGTCCTCGTACGACTTGGTGAACGACTGAACGCCCTCGCCCTCGAGCTGGGCGATGAGCGTGTCGATCGCGACCCCGAGCCCGGTGAGCCGTGAGAACACGGCGCGCGCCCCCGCGACGTCGTGGCGGATGCGCGACTCGACCCGGCCGTGATCGTTGAACGCGGCCAGCGTCGCCGGCGGCATGGTGTTCACCGTGTCGGCCCCGATCAGCTCTTCGACGTAGAGGACGTCGCGATAGGCCGGGTTCTTGGTGCTGGTGGAAGCCCACAGCGGCCGCTGGACGTGTGCCCGCTTCGCCCGGAGCGCCTGGAAGCGCGGCGCCGCCACGGTCTCCTCGAACGCGACGTAGGCGAGCCGCGCGTTCGCCACCGCGGCCTGGCCGCGGAGGCCCGCCAGCTCCGCGCGCTCGGTGGCGCCCGCCGGGAGCGTCGCCAGGCGCTGCTCGATCGCCGCGTCCACCTTGCTGTCCACGCGCGACACGAAGAACGACGCCACCGAGCGCACGCCGGCGAGATCGCCGCCCGCGGCGGCCAGTTGCTCGAGCCCGGTGAGCCACGCGTCCATCACCTCGTGGTAGCGCGCCACGGAGAAGATGAGCGTGACGTTCACGCTGATGCCGGCGGCGAGCGCGGCGGTGATCGCCGGCAGGCCCTCACGCGTGGCCGGGATCTTGATCATCACGTTCGGGCGCGAGGTCGCCGCGTGCAGGCGGCGCGCGGCGGCGGTGGTGCCCACGGTGTCGCGCGCGAGACGCGGGCTCACCTCGAGGCTGACACGGCCGTCGAGCCCGTGCGAGGCGTCGTACACCGCGCGCAGGCGATCGCACGCCATGCGGATGTCCTCGAGCGCGAGCGCCTCGAACAGCGGCTCGCCCTCGAGCCCGCGGGCGATGCCCTCGGCGAGCGCCGCGTCGTAGTCGCCGCTGCCCGCGATCGCCTGCTGGAAGATGGTCGGGTTCGAGGTCACGCCCACGACCCCGAACTCGCTCACGTCCTTGTCAAAACCGCCCGAGAGAAGGTGTCCACGACGGATGAAATCGAGCCACACGCTCTGGCCGAGCGTGAGCAGCTGATGGGCGCGACTGGGCATGACGGGCACTCCGGCGTTCGGGGTTGGCGCCCAAGCGGGCGGTGCGGCGCGGTGCTCCGAAGATGCGCGCGATGCGCCCGCGCGGCAAGTGTCGTTCGCCTCCGCGCGGACGCGGTGCAGTGTCCGGCGCGCCGCCTCAGGTCCGGGGTGGGGTCCGCCCGTAGGTCGTCGAGAGGGCGCGCAGCCGATCCGCGAGCGGAGCGTGCGGCAGGCTTTCCGCCAGCCGCCAGCCCCAGTGGCCCGAGCCGCTCCCGGGCAGGTTGAAGCGGGCCGCGCTCCCGAGCGAGAGCACGTCCTGGACCGGCGCCACGAACGTGTCCGCCACCGAGGCCATGCCCACGCGGATCATGTCCCAGGCGATGTCGCCGCAACTCGGCCCGAGGTAGTTGCGCACCTCGCTTCGTTCCACATCGTCGAGGCCCGCCCACCAGCCCTGCGTGGTGTCGTTGTCGTGCGTGCCGGTGTAGACGACCGAGTTCGGAACGTGCAGGTGGGGGAGGAACGGATTCGAAGATTCGCCGGTGAACGCGAACTGCAGCACGCGCATTCCGGGGAGCCCGAGCCGGTCGCGAAGGGCCGCGACCTCGGCATCCGTCTCGCCCAGGTCCTCCGCCACGAGCGGCAGCGCACCGAGCTCGCGTTCGATGGCGCGGAAGAGCGCTTCACCGGGACCCGGCCGCCACTGGCCCGTGCGCGCGTCCGGCGCGTCCGGCGGCACCGCCCAGTGGCGCACGAAGCCGATGAAGTGATCGAGCCGCACGCGGTCGACGACCCGGGTGAGCGCCGCGAGCCGCGCGCGCCACCAGCGAAAATCGTCGCGCGCGTGGGCCTCCCAGCGATAGAGCGGATTGCCCCACAACTGGCCGGTCTCGCTGAAGTAGTCGGGGGGAACGCCGGCGACGGCGGTCGGCTGGCCGTACCCGTCGAGCGCGAACAGTTCCGGGTGCGCCCACACGTCGGCGCTGTCGTAAGCGACGAAGATCGGCGCGTCGCCGAGGATCGCGACGCCGCGCGCGTGCGCATGCGCGTGCAGGCGGCTCCACTGCCGGGCGAACGCCCACTGCATGGCCTCGTGCGCGAAGCGGCGCGCGGCGAGCGCGTGGTCGGCGCGAGCGAGCGCCGCGGGTTCGCGCGCGCGAAGCTCCGCCGGCCAGTCGCTCCAGCGCGCGCCGCCGTGCGCCTCGCGCAGGCTCATGAAGCGCGCGAAGTCGGCGAGCCAGGGCGTGCGCTCGCGGAAGGTCTCGAACTCGCCGTACAGCGCGTGCACGGGCAGTCGTTCGGCGATCAGGTTCGCGAGGGTGGCCGCGCCGGCCGTGGCGGCGCCGTAGTCGACCGCGATCTCGCGCCGCGCGGGCAGGTGCGACAGGTCGTGGCGCGAGAGGAGGCCGTCCTCGACCAGGCGCTCGGCCGAGACGAGCAGCGGGTTGCCGGCGAAGGCGGAGAAGCACTGGTAGGGGGAGTCGCCGAAGCCCGTGGGGCCGAGCGGCAGCACCTGCCACAGCGACTGCCCGGCCACGGAGAGGAAGTCCACGAACGTGTCGGCTGCCGGGCCCAGGTCGCCGCACGCGAACGGCCCGGGGAGCGAGGTGGGGTGCAGCAGCAAGCCACTGGCACGTGGGAAGCGCACGTTGCGGACGACCTCGCGGGAGAGGGGCGGCAGGCGGGAGTGGGGGAGGTGCCGTATTGTGCGGGCGCGCGCGGGGGTGCGCAACGCACCACGCCCTGCGCGCGGATTCCGGTGCCGTTCGCAATCCACCCGCACGGACCATGCAGGAGCCGCGCCGTGACACCCGCTTGCCGCCCGCTCGCCGCACTCGCACTCGCCGCATGCGTTGGCCCCATCCCCGCAGCGGCTGTGCCGGCGTCGGCTGCGGACGCGGGCGGCGCGTTCGTGGTCACCGCCCACGCCGACACGATCGCGCTCGAGCGCTTCGAGCGCACCGGCGACAAGTTCTCGGGCACACTCGTCTTCCGGCTCGCCGGCCTCCGCATCGACTACGCGCTCACGCTCGCGCCGGACGGCCGGGTGCTGCGCATGGAGAACGCGGCGCGGCCGGCCGGTGCCGATGTGCTCACCCCGCCGAGCCAGTCGGCCGTGATCGACTGGGTGGCCGACAGCGTGATCGCCGAGGTCCGGCCCGGTGGCGTGCAGCGCCTGAAGAGCCGCGCGGGCTCACTGCCGTACCTGAACCCCTCCATCGCGCTCCTCGAACTCCTCGTCCAGCGCTCTCGCGCCGGCACGCCGCCGCTCGACAGCGTTCCCGTGTTCACGGTGGCGGGCGGGCGCACGCTCATGGCGAGCGTGCGGCAGGTGAGCGCCGATTCGGTCATCGTCGGCTTCGGTCCGGTGGAGTTCCGGCTGCGCGTGCGTGCCGGCGGCGAGATCCTGTCCGGAGGCGTCCCGTCGCAGGGCGTCGCGTTCCACCGCGTGGACTCGCTTCCGGACCGGCTGCTCGGCATGGGCGTGCAGGACTACTCGGCGCCCGCGGGGGCGCCCTACACCGCGGTGACCGCGCGCGTCCCGACACGCGGCGGGTTCGACCTCGTGGGCACGCTCGCGCTCCCCGCCCGTCCCGGGCGCATGCCGTGCGTGGTGACCATCACCGGTTCGGGCGCGGAGGAGCGCGACGAGGCGCTCCCCATGGTGCACGGGTACCGGCCGTTCCGGCAGATCGCGGACACGCTCGCCCGCCGCGGGATCGCGGTGCTGCGGCTCGACGATCGCGGCACCGGGGAGTCGGGCGGGCGCTTCGCCGGCAGTACCAGCGAGGACTTCGCCAACGACATCGAGGACGCGCTCCGGTGGCTCCGACAGCGCCAGGACATCGACAGCACGCGGCTGGCGCTGCTCGGGCACAGCGAGGGCGGGATCATCGCCCCGCTCGTGGCCGCGCGCGGGGTCGCGCTCAGGGGAATCGTGCTCATGGCCGGCACCTCGTGGACGGGCCGGCGCGTGATGGAGTACCAGAACCGGATGAGCGCGAAGAAGGCGTACTCGGGGGCGGCGCTCGACTCGGTGATGCGTGCCTCCATGCACGCGGTGGATTCGCTCGCGGCGACAGACGCGTGGATCGGGTTCTTCGCGCGGCACGATCCGCTCGCGGTGGCGCGGAAGCTCAAGTCGCCCGCGGTCCTCGTCCTCCAGGGCGCCACCGACCGGCAGGTCGCCGCCGAGCAGGCGACGGAGCTGGCGGACGCGTTCAGGGCAGCGGGGAACCGCGACGTGACGCTGCACGTGCTGCCCGCGACGAATCACCTGTTCCTGCCCGACCCGAGCGGCGACCCCACCGGCTACGGCACGCTCACCGTGACCGCGATCCCGCGCTCCACGCTCGGCATCATCGCCGACTGGTGCGCTGCGCGGATGCTGCCGCGACCGGGCAAGTGATCCCGCGGGACGCCGCCGCCCGTCCCGGTCCCGCGCTCGGGCCACAGCGGGACATCACGCTCCTCTTCGTCACCCGCTCGGCGCGGTTGTTCGGGTACGGCTTCCTGTCGATCGTGTTCGTCCTCTACCTCGCGCGGATCGGGCTCGGCGGGGGTGCGATCGGCCTGCTCCTCGCATTGACACTGCTGGGCGATGCCGGCATCTCGCTCTGGATCACGACACGCGCGGACCGCGCCGGCCGCCGGCGCATGCTGCTCGTGGGCGCGGCCCTCATGGTCGCCGGGGGCGTCGCGTTCCTCCTCACCCGGAAGCTCGAGCTCCTCATGCTCGCCGCCATCGTCGGCGTCATCAGCCCGAGCGGGAACGAGATCGGGCCGTTCCTCTCGATCGAGCAGGCGGCATTGTCTCAGCTCGTCGAGGACGACCGGCGGACGCAGGTCTTCGCCTGGTACAACCTCGCGGGCTCGGTGGCGACCGCGCTCGGTGCGCTCGCGGGTGGCTGGCTCACGCAGTTCGCGCAAACGGGCGGCATGACCGACCTCGACTCGTACCGCGTGCTGCTGGCGTGCTACGCGGCGGTCGGCCTGATCCTCGCCGCGCTCTTCACCTTGCTCTCCCCGGCGGTCGAGACCGCGCCCGCGGTGCAGCGCACGCCGGGCCGCTCGCGGTTCGGACTCCACCGCTCGAAGGGCGTGGTCGCGCGGCTGAGCGCCCTCTTCGCGCTCGATGCGTTCGCCGGCGGGTTCGTGCTCCAGAGCGTGATGGCGTACTGGTTCCACGTCCGGTTCGGCGCCAGCGTTGCCGCGCTCGGGAGCCTGTTCTTCGGCGCGAACCTGCTGGCGGCGGTCTCGGCGCTGCTCGCGCATCGGATCGCCGCGCAGATCGGGCTCGTCAACACGATGGTCGTCACCCACCTGCCGTCCAACGTGCTGCTCGTGCTCGTGCCGTTCATGCCGACGATGGGGCTGGCGATGGCCGTGCTCCTCGCCCGGTTCGCGATCTCGCAGATGGACGTGCCCACCCGGCAGTCCTACACCATGGCCGTCGTCGCACCGGACGAGCGCGCCGCGGCCGCGGGCGTGACGGGCATCGCGCGCTCGCTCGGCGCGGGCGTGGCGCCGGTGATCGGCGGCGCGTTCATGCTCACCGGCGGCGGCGCGCCGTTCTGGATCGCCGGCGGGCTCAAGATCGCCTACGACCTGATCCTCAACCGAGCGTTCCGCCGGACGCGCGCGCCCTCGGATCCCGCGACGTCGTGACGCCCTGCCGGCATCATCGCGCGCCCGCCGGCCGAGGCACTCCCGGCGCTCCCGGCGCACCGGCGAGGACGCGCGCCAGCTCGTCCACCCGGGCCACGCGCAGCGCTCCATCGGGCCGATAGACGCACCAGCCCCAGCTCGTGTCCGCGGGATCGAACCCGCGGACGAAGCGCACCGAGTCGATGCCCGGCAGCATGACGCGCACGGCGAGGCCGTCCAGCAATGCCGCACGCATGTTCGCCTCGCCGTAACTCTCGAACGCGGGGTCGCGGCCGCGATCGCGATCGATCGCCTGCGACTGGGGTGACCAGAAGATCAATTTCGCGTGTGGCGGCAGGCTCGCGGCGCGGAGGTCGCGCAGCGCGTTCGCGGCCACGAGTGAACGGTCCACCGTGCGATCGGCACGGATGGTGAGCGGGAACGGGGTGCGCTCGAGTGCGTCCGTGAGCCCAAGGCCATTGAAGACGAGGAGCGCGCCCGCGGCCA
>CAYSWZ010000204.1:0-21601 GCA_964434945.1 uncultured bacterium
GCCGGGCGAGACGCAGTTGCCGAGCTTGGTGCCATTCAGTGACGTCCACGTCGCGGTGCCGACCACACCGTACGGGTAGTTGCCGCGCTCGCCGTTCACCTTGGAATCCGTCGGGTAGATGATCCACAGGTCCGAGTACATGGGGAGCACGCTGCCGCCGAACCACGACTGCGGGAACGAGTGCTCGCGGTTGTAGGCGATGCCCTCGCTGCCGCCCGAGCCGAGCGGGCCGAACGCGAACTCGTACGGCGGGGTGCCCCCGGGGACGTCGGAGTACACGTCCCACACGTTGCCGTCCGGACGCTTGTCGGTGTTGTGGAACGCGGTCGCCGTGAACGTGTACGTGAGCGAGGTATGCCCCTTGATGATGTTGTGGAGGGCAATGAGCAGTGCCGAGCCGTGGAGTCCCGCGGCGGCGTCGTAGTAGCCCGCGGGGATCGACACGTCCACGAAGTGGAAGCCGAACGTCGCGTTGCTCGTGAAATGCGCGGCGGCGAGATCGCCGACGCCGTTCACGGTGAGCGTCCGGTCACCGGCGGGGATCGAGCGCACCGTGATCGTCACCTGCGACAGGTCGACGCCGTCACGGACCGCGTTCACGGCGGCGGTTCCGTCGACGCTGTAGTCGCCCGGGAGCTGCGACGTCACGGGGTCCACGGGAACGTTGAAGAACACCTCCAGCGTCGAGTCGCTGGCTTCGTAAACCGACTTGATGACCGGGGCCACGTTGCCGCCGGCGCTCGTGCCGGTGACGGTGTAGTTCAGGACCGGCGACTGGACGGTCACCGAGTCGTCGGCCGCGGTGACCTGGTAGTAGACGACCGTGCCGCCCACCTGCGCCGGGATGGGCAGCGAGTTCTGCCAGAAGCTCCCGGTCGTCGGCGCCATGCTGATGATGTTCGGCAGCGGCGAACTGGTCGTGCCCCACGCCAGCGAGACGGCGTCGAGCGCACGCGCGTCGTCCACCACGCTGGCCTGCACCGTCACGCCGAGCGTGTCGAGCGGCAGGGCCGGGATGAGCGAGAAGTTCGACAGCACGGGTCCACCCGAACCGCCCGAGCCGATCAGGGTGCCGGTCACCGCGACGTTGTCGATCGACGCCTTGGGACGGGCGCCCGAGGAGCCGGGAGGGCCGGTGCCGTTGTAGTCGTAGAAGCGGATGCGCGCGGTCGGGCAGTTCGTGAACGCCGCCGGCAGCGGAATGAGCAAGACCTGCTGCGAGAACGCGACATTGTTCGCGAAGTTGACCACCGAGGCGCCGGCGAGTTCGGTGAACGTCGTGCCGTCGATGCTGGTATAGACGCGCAACGAGCCGTTGCGATTGCCGGTGGTGTTGAACACGGTCGCGAAGTCGTAGCTCAACGTGCCCGCGGTGACGCCGGTGAAGTCGAGCAACAGGTCGATGGCGTCCGCGTTGATGTTGTCGGTGCCGTTGGTGGAGAGGAGCTGGATGTTGCCCGAGCCCTTCTGCACGCCACCGGTGGTGCCGGAGACGAATGCCGCCGTGCTCACCGTGATCCGGACGCCGTCGGGGATGGTCCCGGTGGCGTTGACCGGGACGGACGACCAGTACTGGGCGCCGATGCCGGTGGCGAAGTTGTTGGTCCAGTTCGCGATGTCGCCGAAGTTCTCGGAATAATTGCCGCTCACCATCGGGAACGGGGTGGCGGCGAGTCCGGGCGCAACGGTCGGGCCGAGGAACGTCGCGAGCACCATCATCGGGGCGAGGAATCTCAGGGGCGGGGTACGCAAGGATGGAGGCCTTTCAGGACGGGGCTCCGCGCCGCCACCATGCGGAATGCGGGGTGGATGCCTCGGAGGGAGGCCCACCGGCGGGTGGCGGCCGGGGTCTTAGGGTGTGCCGTAGCCCTATGAGCCTACCCGGGCCGGGGGCGCCCGCAAAGTGAGTTCACTGCTGTCCGGCGCGCACCTCAGCCCGCGTCGCCGCCAAACCGGGACGGTCATCACTCCGGGATGCCGATTCGCGGGACGAGGCGAGTCCTCCCGGGAGGGCGCGTTCCCTGCGGCCGAGCGCGCTGAACTTGGGCGTCTATCGCCGCCGACCGGCGGCCCAGAAGAGAATCCCCACCGCGATGATCCCAACCGGGATCACCCAGTCCAGTGGTGAGGCGAGCTCGAGCCAACCATGGCGGTCTGCGGACAGGATCACCCCCGAGATCGCGCAGAGACACACGAGCAGGACGGTCCGCTGAGATCGGTTCACGGAGAGCCTCCCGGTCGGCCAACCATGGACAAAGCCATTACATGAGGGAAATACCCCGAACTCGGCCCGCTCCACTCTTCCATGCCCGTGTGGCACGTGTCGCATCCCCACCACACCGCATTCGGGCTGCGAAGCCAGTCGGGTTCGTTCGATCATACGCGAATCGCGTGATTCCCATGGATCGGAGCTAAAGCGCCCTCGTGGCACGGCCGATGCTGCAACGTGGTGGCCGCCGCAGTGCACTCCCGGCACGACCCCCGACCGGGACAACCCGAGGAGGATGACCGATGTCGAAATCCCGTTCGTCACACGATCTTCGAATGCTGGCCATGGTGGCGGTGGCGGCTTGCGTCCTGTGCGTACCGGTGGTCGCCCATGCGCAGGGGACTGCAGCGACGCCGACGGCAGCGACGCCGACTGCCACGAAGTCGACGACGAAGAACCATGCCAAGGCCGCGGCAACCGAAGAGCGGAACGAACTGAATGAGCACGTGCAGATGATGACCGAGCGTCTCAAGCTGACGGATGACCAGGTCGCGAAGGTCCGGGAGATCCTGCAGTCCAAGTCCACCCAGATGAGCGAGCTTCGCGCCAAGTACAAGGGGCAGCTCGCCACCCCCGAGAACAGGGCCTCGATTGCGAAGGCGCACGAGGAGCTGCACGCCGACATCGAGGCGAAGCTCGCCCAGGTGCTGACCACGGACCAGATGACCGAGTACAAGAAGATGGCGGCGGAGCACATGAAGAAGGAGAGCGAGAAGGACGCGAAGGCGGAGAACGAAGGCGCAACGAAGGGAACGCAGAAGTAGCAACTGAGCAGCCACATGTGAACGCCCGGGGCCAACGACTGGACCCGGGCGTTTGCTGTCCGGGGCCGCCGCCATCCCGTCCACGGTGCCACCCTGCCGCTCTACAGGATTTACCGCGGCCCGGAGAGAGCGTTCCCGGCGCCTGGGAGCTGCGCGGACCGCCGGCTTCCACCTGGCGCAGGCGCGGTCGAGCCGGCGGTGCTAGTTTCCTCCCGCGCGACTCCGTTGGCTGAGGCCACGACTCCAAGCTGCGGCAATGTGACTGCCCGTTCGCGACGACCATCGAGGGTGTCATGACGAAACGACTGTTCTGGGCTCTTCTCGCAATCACTGCGGCGGCCGTGCCGGGACCGGTCGCGGCACAGACCTTCAAGCTGGAGAAGTTCAGCATCGGCGGGGATGGCGGGACCGATTACCTCACCGCCGAAGCGGGCACCGGGCGCGTCTTCGTCTCCCGTGGCACGCACGTCATGGTGATCGATGCGGCGACCGGGAAGGTGATCGGAGACGTCCCCGATACCCCCCGCGTGCACGGCATCGCGCTCGTCCCCAAGCAGAACCACGGCTTCATCACGAGCGGCGGCGACTCGACCGTCACGATGTTCGACATGAAGACCCTGGCGGTGATCCGCAAGATCCCGGTGTCCACCGGTGGCCTGGACGGGATCATGTACAGCGAATCCGACAACCGCGTGTTCCTGATGAATCACAGCCGGCCGGTCGGGACGCTCGTGGCACTCGATCCCAAGACCGGGGAGATCACCGGCACGGCGGAGTTGGAGGACACGGCGCCCGAGGGTGCGGTGAGCGATGGCAAGGGCCGGATCTTCGTCAACAACGAGGGCAAGAGCACCGTCCAGGTGATCGATGTCAAGACGATGAAGGCGGTTGCGTCCTGGCCGCTCGCGCCCTGCGAGGGTCCGACCGGGATCGCGTACGACGCCAAGACGAAGCGCATCTTCTGCGGGTGCGGGAAGATGTCGGCGGTCCTGGATGCGAGCAGCGGAAAGATCGTTGCGACCATCACGAACGGGGACGGAGTCGACGCGCTGGGCTGGGATCCGGCGGAGCGACTGCTCTACATTCCCGCGGGGCGCGACAGCAACGTCACCATCGTGCGTCCGGACGCAGGGGACAAGTACACGGTGGTGGGCACCGTGACGACGATCGCCGGCGCGAAGACGATCACCGTGGATCCGGTGAAGCATGCGGCGTATCTGTTCCAGCCACGGTACGGCCCGCCGCCCACGCCCCCGGCGGATGCGCCGCCGCCGGCCCCGGGCGCGCGCCCGGCGCGCGGGCCGGTCATCGAGGCCTGGTTCCTCGCGATTCGGCACTGAGCTCGAGGTCTTCGAGTCGGGCTGCGCTGTTCGCTCCGGCAACGCCGCGAGCGAGACGCCGCCGTTTGGTGACTGGCATCCGAACGAGCGGCCGGCACTGGTGCCGGGCCGGCCAATCTCCTACTGTCTTCCGGCTCATGCCCATCCCGAGGAGTCACGCACTCGCCGCGCTGCTGCTGTGCGCGCTCGCGTCAGCATCGCTCGCGGCGTCGCCCGCGCCGTCGAAAGAAGCCGCACCGCGGGACTCCTCCGCCTCGGACTCGCTCCCGCCCCAGAAGGACATCACCGATCTGATCGGGGTGATCCTCGGCCGCAAGCCGGTCGCCGCGGAGCAGGAGATCCAGCTCCGTCCCGGGCTCTCGATCGTCGCGCTCCCCTCGGTCGGGTACAACCCGGCGCTCGGCGCCTACGTCGGAATCGGCGCGAGCGCGGGCGGATGGCTCGGCGAGCCTGCCGTCACCAAGGTCTCGGTGTTCGCGCTCAACTTCACGTACTCGACGACACATCAGCTGACGCTCCAGCTCAAGTCCGATGCGTGGGTGCCGGGCAATACCTGGAACTTCAAGGGAGACTGGCGCTACCTGGACCTCGCCCAGTCGACGTACGGGCTCGGCCCCACCTACGAGCAACTGGGCGAGTACCCGATGAAGTTCGTGATGTGGCGCCTGTACGAGACGGCCTACCTGCGGATGTCGGGCGACGTCTACGCCGGCCTCGGCTACCACCTCAACATCCACGAGCAGATCAGCGATGATCGTGCGAACGCCGGAGAGGTCACGCCTTTCACGGCCTACAGCCGGGGCTCGCCCTCGTCGACGCGCGCGTCCGGGTTCTCGCTCAACGTCTTGATCGACAGCCGCGACACCCCGATCAACCCGGCGCGCGGGCTCCTCTGGAATGCCAGTATGCGGATGTACTCGACCCAATTCGGGAGCGATCACAATTGGCAGGAGCTGACGAGCGACTTCCGCGCTTACCCGCACGTGCCGAGGCGCAGCCGCAATGTGCTCGCGATCTGGAGCACGGCGTGGATGACCTATGGGCCCGCTCCGTATCTCGACCTTCCGGCGATCGGGTGGGACACGTACGGCAAGAGCGGGCGCGGCTACGTCCAGGGCCGACTGCGCTCACCGAACCAGATCTACAACGAGGCCGAGTACCGCGCGGTGTTGAGGCGCGACGGCCTGCTGGGCGCAGTGGCGTTCGTGAACCTCACGGCGAGCTCGCAGACTGCGGGAAACTTCGGCCGAGGCGATCCCGGCATCGGCGTCGGGCTCCGGATGCTGTTCGTCAAGCGTACGAAGACCAACCTGACGCTCGACTACGGCTGGGGCAACGTGGCGTCGAAGGGCCTTTACCTTGGGACCCAGGAAGTATTCTAAGGAGCAAGTCTTCGAGTGCCGCATTGACGGAGAACCCTGCATGGACATGAAGCCCACTGCGTCGCATCCCGATGGCCGCGCCCGATCCCGCCGCGACTTCGAACGGACCCTGCTCATCGTCTGGTTCGCGTTGGTGCCCGCACTTGCCGCCGCCGCTCCGCCCTCCCCCGCCACGCACTCGTCGCACGCGACGCCCACGGGACTCGAGCGGCTCCAGCATCTGGTGATCATCGACCTCGAGAACCACAGCTTCGACAACCTGTACGGAGAGTTCCCGGGCGCGGACGGCTTCGCCTTCGTGAAGAACCTCCCGCCGCAGGTGGACGAGCAGGGCGTGCCGTACCCGACGCTCCCGGTCGCACCGGGGACACGCATCCCGGAGGGGCTGCCGAACAAGCCGTTCTGCATCGAGGACTACGTGCCGGCGACCGAGAAGCCGAAGGACCTCTCGCACGCCCTGGACGACGAGCGACTCGAGATCGACGGCGGCCGCATGGACCGCTTCGTGCTCTACAACACGACGAAAGCGACAGCATACGGCTACTACCACACCATGAAGCTGCCCCTGGCGAAGCTCGCGGCCGAGTACACGCTCTGCGATCGGTTCTTCCACGGCGCGATCGGCGGCTCGATGCTCAATCACGTCTGGATGATCGCGGCGCGCCCGGCACGCTATCCCGACGCGCCGGCGCAGATCCGGCTACAGCACGACGCGAACGGCCGGGTGACCCACAACGGCTGGGTCACGGAACAGGGCTACGTGGTGGGCACCAGCCAGAGCCGGTTGGGACCGCACGATCCGTCCATTCCGGATTCACTGCTGGTGCCGGGGCAGGACTTCGACACGATCGGCGACCGCATGAGCGAGCGGGGCGTGTCGTGGGCGTGGTACGCGGAAGGCTGGGATTCGGCGCTCGCAGGCTTCGACAAGAAGTCCTCGTTCCAGTACCACCACCACCCGTTCATCTTCTTCACCCGATACGGTCCCGGTACCCCGGGGCGCGCCGAGCACCTCAAGGATGGCGAGGACTTCGTGCGCGCGGCGAAGTCCTGCACGCTGCCGGCGGTATCGTTCTACAAGCCGATCGGCCGCCACAACGAGCACCCGGGCTATGCCGACGTGCTCTCGGGCGAACACCACGCGATGGAATTGATCCAGACGGTGATGGCGGGACCGCAGTGGGACAGCACGGCGATCATCGTCACCTACGACGAGCACGGCGGATTCTGGGACCATGTCGCGCCGCCCGTCCTGGACGAGTGGGGCCCGGGCTCGCGGGTGCCGGCGCTGGTCATCTCCCCGTTCGCGAAACGTCACCACGTGGACCACACCACCTACGACACCAGTTCGCTCCTCGCACTCATCGAGCGCCGCTGGCAGCTGCGGCCGCTCGCGAGCCGCGACTCGCTCGCCGCGCCGATGCTGGGAGCGTTCGAGGTCGGGGCGGCAGCGACTCGATCGCGACACTGACCGGCGCGCCGCAGGATGCGCACCTCGTCAGCCCGCCGTCGGATGCCCTCGGCTCGCGCGCTTCACGCTCGCTACGCCCGCGGCAAGGATCGCGAGTGCGAGCAATGCGGTCGAGGTGCCCGACGTCATGGGCAGCGGAATGTTGGTGGATTGCTCACCCACCAGGAAGAGCGAACCGCTCTCGACCTTGAGCGACCAATGCACGAAGCCCACCGCCGGGGCAACGCCGGTCACACTCTGGAACTGGCCGGCGAACGTTCCCGCGGTCGCGAGCCGGATGTGGTCCCCGACGTGCGGGCCGAGGCCGGGATCCATGTCCAGCGCGAGCGTCCCCGCCATGGTCATCACGCCGGAGACGAGCAGTGAATCGTGCCGCGTGATGCTCGGCACGCGCAGGCTCAACACGCTGCCCGACTCTCCTTCGAGGTCGCCGGTCAGGTTGATCGCGGTGAAGTGGTTCGTATCGGGCGCGCAGCTCACGTAGCCCGCGTTGATGACCTTGCCCGTGAGGTGAGTGCGGGCCTTGAGCACACCGCCCATCAGGTCGATCACCGACGCCGACATCTGGCCCGTGGGAACAATCAGCGAGTCCGACGGGAATACGAACAGCGTGTCGGTGACCGTGGTCGTGCCCGTGCCGGTGTGCTTGAGCATGCCGGTGCCGCCAGCGCCCGCACGTGAACCGCCTAGGAACACGTCGCCCGCAACGGTGAGCGTTGCATTGCCCACGGTCACGGTGCCCACGGATCCGGCCTCGGCCGCGATCACCAGGTGGCGCCCGACGTCTTCGGTCCCGCCGGCGACTTGAAAGAGGCCGTGGCCCTCCTGTCCCACGGTCAGGTCCGCAGTCGTGGACGATGACCCACCCAGAAGAACAGCTCCGTCGCCGGTCGGCTGGTCGCCCACGACAGTGTCCGTGCCGAGCAGCGTCCCCGACACCGTCACGCTCGCGGGAGCGTCGTAGCCGAACACACCGTGCTCGATGAGCATGCTTGTCGCAACTGGAATGGTGAGCAGGCCCGAACCAAGGCCGTACGCGTGTCCGAGTTGTACGGTGGCGAGTTGAATTGAGGGGTGCAGACCACCGAGCCCCAGCCGATTGGTCCGGATGATCCCACCGGACGATGAGAACATGAAGACCCCGTTGCTCAGGGAAGTCATATTGAACTGGTCGGTCTTGAGGAAGCCTCCACTCACAATTTGAATATTTCCACCATATTCGAGACTGAGTGTCCCATCACAATCGAGCTCGCCCCCCGCCGTCACGATGAGTTGGGCGATCTGCGTGTTCTCGTTGGGCGCATTTGCAGTGATGTCCTCGCTTCCGATCACGTGCCAACGGGACCCGGCGTCACTGATGACGATCTTGCCCACGCCTTGATTGCCTGGAAAGCCGATCGGGCCGCCCTCGAGCAATCCGCCGCCAAAGACGGCGATCGAGTTGGTGGTTCCCCCCGTACCCATGAGACTGAGGCCATCGCTGTAATGCCACTCCGCACCCTCACTCACGTCGGCGGTGCACTGTGGCCCCTGGTTCATGAAGACCATGCCCGAGGAAGTGAGCACGCCATGGTTCCCGATCAGGAGAGAGCCGCCTCCAGAGAGAATCAGGTTGCTCTGTGTGTTGAGTTGACTGCCCGAGCCATAGACCTCCGCAAATCCATTGTTGTCCACGAGCAGCCCGCCCTTGATGGTGAGCAGGCCGCCGTCGTCCGCGGCGATGCCGGGCCGTCCCACCTCGGCCTGGGCGTTCATCACCCACTGGGACCCCGATCCGGTCACCAGGGAGGTCAACCCTGAGCCAGCGTTGAACACACCGAGCGCCTTCGTCTGCGCATGGGCGCCACCCGAGATCGTCGGGCCATCATTCGTGTTGATACTCCCGGTGTCGGTCCAACTGGAGCCGGGCCCGTCGATAGTGATCTTCGAGTGGCTGCCGGTGACACCGGCCGTCGTGAGCGTGCCGCCGTTCGTGACGTTGATCTCGCCGAGGTTTCCGCCCTGGCCGAGCGTGAACGCACCGTTGAAGTACGTCCAACTCGCCGTGGGGCCGTCGATATTCACCGTGCCCTGGGCGCCGATCCCGATCTGGGTATCGGACGAGAGAACCGACGCGGTGCCCTGTACGTTCAGCGTGCCGGGCGCCGTGTCACCGACGCGCCATTGTGAGTAGGGCATCGAGCCCGAGACAAGTGTCAGCGTCCCCGCGCCGGTCGCGCCGCCGAGCGAGACCACGGAGGGATTGAGTGGCATGTCGTTCGCCAGCGTCGCAGTCGCACCTGCGATCTGGAGCGTCGCCACCGAGCGCGGAGCCAGCAACTGGAGCGGTGGATTGTTTGCGCTGTAGAGGTCGAAGAGGGCCAGATCTGCCGGGGACGGGATGCCGGCCGGGCTCCAGTTGGCCGCCAGATCGAACGTGTGGCCGTCCGCCCCGGGATTGCCGCTCGCGACCCCGCGCCACGAGTACGTCGCGCCCGCGGCCGGTGGTGCTTGGGCGCCCAGCACCAGCAAGAGGAGAACCACGAATCGTCTGATGGCCACGGCCCGGCCCTCACGAGATCGATTTGCGCCGCTGGGGGGCGCGAGTTTATCAGCACGCACGAACCCGTCCCTAGGGAATTCGCGACGAATCCGGGGCGAATCGGTGAAGCCACTGGCTACCGCCTGACCCGGCACGCTACGCTTCCATCATGCCGGGATCCCGCCGAAAGCCGACGTCACCGCCTCGACACTTCCGGAGCCTCCGCGAGAGTCGTCTCCTCGCGGCGGTGCGCGCCGCATGGGAGAGCCCTGCCGGGCGCTTCCTGATTCGCTACCCGATCATCACCGCACTCGTGTTCATGCTGCCGGTGCTCGTGCCGACGCTCGAGCCCTGGCTGATCCACGCCACCATCCAGAGCCTGGCCACGGTCCGGATCCTGGCGCCCGCGGCGGTCCAGGCGGCCGGGCCGACATTCGGGATCGCCGGCACGACCATCCAGATCGTGCCGGATTGCACGCCGCTCTTCCCGACGCTGTTGCTCGCGGGCGGCATCCTCGCGTTCCCCGCACCCTGGCGCTGGAAGGCCGTCGGCGGGCTGGCGGGCGCGGTCGTTCTCTGGCTCTACAACATGCTCCGCATCTACGTTTTGATCGCGGTCCTGCGCTTTGCGCCCGCGCAGTTTGACTTGATTCATGTCTACCTCTGGCAGTCCGCAACTCTGCTCGCGGTGGTGGGATGCTTCCTCACTTGGATTCGCATGTCGGAGTCGAGAGTGAGCCACGCATGAGATGGTTCATGAAGGCCATCGTCTACGCCACGCTCCTGACGTGGCCCGGCCACTGGATCGCCCCCGCGTACCAGTCACTGCTTATCGGACTCACGGGATTCCTCACGGGGAGGCCGCTCCGTGCGCCCGCGGACGGAGCGGTGGACCTCTCCGCTGCAAACCTGCTCAGCGTGTTCGTGGCGCTCTGTCTCGCGAGCGGGTTCGTTTCGTGGTCGCGCAGGCTGACCGCGATCGCACTGGGGCTCGTGTTCCTTGTGGTAGTCGAATGCGCTACCGGTGTGTTGGGCCTGCGGCTCGCGATCGCGGCCCAACTCTCGCAAGCACCGCTCTCACTCTGGGGGCGCATCCTGGTACGGATGCTCGAGCTCTCCCGCTGGCTGACTGTCCCATTCGCGTGGGGCGTCCTGCTGGGGAGGGATGCGCTCCGTCTTGCCAGCGAAGCCCGCGACATCGCAGCGAAAGGTGCGACCCGCCAGCCGCGTGAGGATCCCGGAGCGGCGGCCGCGGTCGGCTGACACACTCCGCCCGCCATCCGATGGGATGACACCCCCGGGCGACTCCACTCAGTGCCGCACGCCCAGCCGTTCCAGCGCCTGCACCGAGGGCGGGAATCCGGGCTCGACTTCCAGCGCCCTGCGATACGTTGCCACCGCCGCGTCGCGATAGCCGGCGTTCAGCAGCGTCTCCGCGAGGCTGTCATACGTGTTCGCGGAACGAGGGAACGCGCGCGTGTTGAGGCGGAACACCTGAATCGCCTGCTCCGTCCTGCCGGCTCCCGCGATCCTGTAGCCGAGCAGGTTGACGTCGCGTTCGAAGCTCCGGTAGCGATTGACCGTCCGGTCGCGCGCCTCGTTGAGCGCCCGCTCGGCCGTGGCCGAGTCGCCGGCGGCGATCGCGCGTTCGACCGCTTCGATCACCGATCCCGAGGTGTCGGGTGCGAGCACCGCCGCCATCGCGGGATCGATTCCGAGCCGGTAGGACCTGGAGTCGAGCGGTGTATAGACGCGAGGGGGAACGAAGTTCCGGTGATCGAATTCGTCCGGGGCCTGGTGATAGATGGAGGAGATCTGGACGGTGAGCCCCACTCCGGGTAACGGCAGCGGGCGGTGGTCACCGTACTGGCTCGGGCACTGCCCCGTCGGCTCCCCGACGAGCGTCGCCTGCGTCCAGGCCTCGAGCAGGTTCGTGAATTGCTGGCCGGCGGAGAACGTCCTTCGCCCGATGATCACGAACAGCCGGTCGGGACGGTCGAGGGCGGAGCGCCGCAGGATCTGCTGCACCGGATACCGGTTGAGCGTGCCGTCGCCGCCGGTGTTCTCGCGCACGTCGATCACCAGCCGGGCCGGGTGCACGGAGTCGGCCAACGCGAACACCTGGTCCCATTGCGACCGGTTCGTCGCCGAGCGCGGGACCGGCAGGACCCCGCGCATGCACGCGTAGAGCGTGCTGGTCGGCCGGTCGAACATCCACCAGAAGAACTCGCCGGGATGCTGCTCCCACCACGGCGCCGGGGCGGAACACATCGAGGTCCAGCCTCTCATGTCGATCGGCGTCGGGCCGCGACCGTGCTGATCGGCGATGCGCCCGGCGGGTGCGATCGTCACCGTGTCGATCCGGCCGTCGCGGTCGACCACGAGCGGCAGCCGGTCCACGTCCGTCGCCAACCCGAGACCGTCGAGCACCTCGGGAATCATGAGCTGGATCGGCCCGAACGCCCGCACCCACTGATCGTTCTCGTGCGGGACCACGGTCGCGACGCGCTCGAGCGCCTCCTCGGCGGTCACGCGCCCGAGCCGCAGCACTTTGGCTCCGACGAGCGCTGCGTGTGCACGATCGGTCCTGCGGACGAAGAGGCCGTCGTCGAACGCATAGAGCTCGAGCGGATAGAAGCGCAGGCCCAGGCTCGAGTCCGGCTCCAGGTTCGTGTGCGCGTCGCCGAGAAGCGTCACGAGCTGCATGAACCCGACGAGCGCCTGGTTGCGGCTGAGCGAGGGCAGGCGCCGATCCAGGCTCGCTGCGGCCGAGTCCCACCGCGCTTCCGATATCTGGAGGAACGGAGCGGGGTGCCGCTTCGGCAGCTCGCTCGTGAGGAGCTTCAGGCTCGCCCGCCACGTCGCGACGCTCGGTGCGGCGAGAGCCGGCACCGGGACCATGGCTGTGAGCAGCAAGACGAAATGCAACCAGCGGTGCACCCTGCAGCTTGCTGATGCGTGACAGCGCCGGCGGAATCCGATATCGGAAGAGATGGAGTCGCGCACCTACTGCTGCCACTTGGCCGCGACGGACGGCGGCAGCGAGTCGAGGTGGGTGAGAAACGTCACGGCGGTCCAGATCTTCTCGTCCGAGGGATCGTGCCCCAGCGAGTCCCTGCGGAATGCGCCCTCCATGACGAACATCCCGGAATAGCGCACGCCATGCTGGACGATCCACGCGAGCTGGTAGTCCGGCTTCCTGGGAGGGTGCAGCGCGAACTGCGGTGGATTGGGATAGAGCATCGCCTTTGCTTCGTTGCTCTTCGCGGAGCGTGGCGTGCCGTGGCAGCCGGCACAGTCGTCCTCGAAGAGCTTCAAGCCGGCCATCAGGTTCGCTTCGGTCGGGGCGATGGGATTCTTCACGTGCGGGGCCCGCCTCGCCGCCGCGGAATTGAGCGCCATGTGCGCGAACGCGGCCTCCCACCGCGGCGGCCGCGAGTCGGCGCCGACCGGCAACAGCCCGAGCCGTGCCGCGATCAGCAGCGCGATGGGAAGAATCAGCACACCCACCGCGAACCCAACGAGCCACTGGCGCACGTTCGATCCTCCTTGCTCGGCCGGCTGGCCGATTGCGTTCCGTGAGTGCGCGCCGGAATCCCGACCGACTTGCAGCGGCGCCGGCCCCGGATCCCGCGGCAAGATGGAACGCTTGCGCGGATTGACATCGTGCCGCGTTCCCGAGTCCACGCCGCACAGCCGAGCGGGCGCAATCGTGTGACGAGCGCACGGCGAGCTGGAACCCGGCTGCCTGCTCTCGACCTTCGGCTTTCCGCCACGCATCCCTTGCAAGTGCTGGTTTCTTCCGGTCTAGTGGATACATGGAATTCCGCCCCACGCCCACGCCGGACGAGCCCACGCTGCCTGTGGGAGATGCGGCGCAGGCGGCCCCGGCGGCCCCCGGGGCGGCGACCGGCGCGCCGCCTGCGGTGCCGAAGGCCATCGGCGCCTACCCGGTCATCCGCGAACTGGGGCGCGGAGGCATGGGTGTCGTCTATCTCGCGCGCGACCAACGACTCCAACGCGACGTGGCGTTGAAGCTCCTCCCGCCGGAGTTGGGCGGCGAGCCTGCGGCGCGCGATCGCTTCCTCGGCGAGGCGCGAACGCTCGCCGCGCTCAATCACCCGAACATCGCGACCATCTTCTCCCTCGAGGACAGCGGCGGGCGTCACTTCCTCACCATGGAGCGGGTCGAGGGTCGGTCGCTGTGGGAGCGGCTGCGCGGCGGCCCACCCCCGATCGACGAGACGTTGTCCGTCATGCGGCAGATCGCCCGCGCGGTCGAGGCGGCGCACTCGAAGGGAGTCGTCCACCGCGACCTCAAACCCTCGAACGTCATGATGGACGACGCCGGCACCGTGAAGGTGCTCGACTTCGGCCTCGCGGTCCGGCTGGACGTCGCCGCCCTGGACCCGGCGAAACTGGCGCCGGGAGCGGGCGAGGTGGCCGGCACGCCCGGCTACATGAGCCCGGAGCAGGTGCGCGGCGAGGCCGCCGATCCACGCTCGGACGTGTGGGCCGTGGGCTGCATGCTCTACGAGTGCCTGGCGGGCGGACCGCTGATCGCGGGCGGGAACGCCGCCGAGAAACTCGCGGCCACGCTCGCGTTCGACGCCGGCGCCAGGATCGACGGGAACGGCCCGGGTGGGACACTGCCGCAGCGGGTCTCGCTCCTCTTGAAGCGATGTCTCGCAGAACGTGCCGCGGATCGCTTCGCCTCGATGCGCGAGGTGCGCCTCCTGCTCGAGGAGGAGATCGCCGAACGCGCACTCCCGCGCGCGGCGGACGACCGCCCGGCGTCGCCGGAGGGGCGGCCGGTCCCCGGGAATCTCCCGCGGCGGCTCACCAGCTTCGTGGGCCGCGGCCGCGACCTCGAGGAGACCGCGCGACTCCTCGGCGAGCATCGGCTCCTCACGATCGCGGGTGCGGGCGGATGCGGAAAGACCCGGCTGTCGCTGGAGCTCGCGACGCGAATGTCGGACACGTGCCCCGACGGCGTCTGGTTCATCGAGCTGGCGTCGCTCGCGGATCCCGCGATGGTGGCGGGGAGCGTGGCGGCGGCGCTGGGGCTTCGCCAGGCGCCCGGGACGAACACGATGGAGGCCCTGCTCCAGTTCCTCGGCGAGAAGCGCATTCTCGTGTTGCTCGACAACTGCGAGCACCTCCTCGATGGCTGCGCCGATCTCGCCGCGCGCGTGCTAGCGGCGTGCCCGCGGGCCCGCCTCCTCGCGACGAGCCGCGAGTCGCTGCGCGTGGAGGGCGAGAGGGTGTACGCACTCGCGCCGCTGGGGTTGCCGGAGGCGAAGCCGCAACGGGGGGCATCCGGTTCCCGGAGCGCGACGTCGCCCGCCTCGGCAGGCTCCCCCGCCCCGACACCGGCCGGGCCGCTGAGCGCGCACGCCATCGACGACTCCGACGCGGTGAGGCTGTTCGTGGATCGCGCGCGCGCCGTGCTTCCGGCGTTCATGATCGACGATGCGAATCGCGGCGCGATCCACGAGATCTGCCGTCGCCTCGATGGCATCCCGCTCGCCATCGAGCTCGCTGCCGCGCGAGTGAAAACGTTGCCCGTGGAAAAAATCCGTGACCTCCTCGACGATCGCTTCCGCCTGCTCACGCGCGGCAGCCGGGCCGCCCAGCCGCACCAGGCCACGCTCCGCGCACTCATCGACTGGAGCCACGACCGGCTGGACGCCCGCGAGCAGGCGGTGTTTCGCCGGTTGTCCGTGTTCCGGGGCGCGTGGTCGCTCGACGCCGTCGAAGCCGTTGCGGCCGGCGGGGACGTCGAGGCATTGGACGTGCTCGACCTCTTCACCCGACTGGTCGAGAAATCGCTGGTCGTGCGCGACGTCGCCGTCCGGGCCGCGGGATCGGCGCGCTACTACCTGTTCGAGACGGTGCGCGCCTACGCGCGCGAGAAGCTCCACGCGGCCGGCGACGAAGAGCGCGCCACCGTGGAGCGGCACCGCGACTACATCGTGGCGCTCTCCGTGGAGGGGGAGCAGGGCTTGCGCGGACGGGACCAGGCGCAGTGGGGCGCGCGCCTCTCGGACGCGGTGGACGACGTGCGCTCGGTGCTGGAGTTGGTCGCGCACGATCCGGCCGGCGCCGAAGCCGGACTCGCGCTCGTCGGCTCGTTCTGGTTCCACTGGTACAACCGTGGGATGTGGCAGGAAGGGAGCGACGCCATCACCCGAGCGCTGGCGCATCCGGCGGCGGACCCGGACAGCATGCCGTTCGGGCGGGCCCTCGTGGCGGCCGGCAACCTGGCGTTCCGGATGGGCGAGTTCGACCGTGCCCGGACGTTCTACCAGGACGCCCTCCCGGTACTCTCCAGCGTCGGGACCGACATCCAGGTCGGGAGCGTGTACCTGAACCTCGGGAACATCGCGTATTCCCGCGGCGAATACGACGAGGCGGAGCGGATGTGGGAGCGGAGCCTCGCGCACTATCGCCGTGCAAACTCCGCCGTCTGGATCGCCGGTTGCCTCAGCAACCTGAGCGCCCTGGCGCTCGCCCGCGAGAACATCGACCGCGTCGAGATGTTGCAGTCCGAGGCACTGGAGGTCTACGAAGCGGCCGGGATCCGCGACCAGATCGGTCTCTCGCTCCTCCAGCTCGGGATCGCGTCGTTCGTGCGCGGCGACAACGCGCTGGCCCGAGCGCGCTGGGAGCGCGCGCTCGCGTTGGCGCGGGAGCTCGACAACGGCTGGATCATCATGGCGGCGATCGAGAATCTCGTGGCGCTCGAGTTGAAACTGGGTCGGACCGAGGAGGCGCGCAACGGGCTCATCGAGTGCGTGTCGCGATTGCGCGACATGCGCGACCCCATCATCGCGCTCCCCGTGCTCGAGGAGGTCGCGTGCCTGGCCACGGACACGCGCCCCGCCGAGGCCGCCCGCCTCCTCGCCGCCGCGACGGCACTGCGGGAGACGCTCCACGTGCCGCTGCTTGCCTACGAGCGTTCACCGCTCCGTTCCTTCCGCGAACGGCTGGCGGCGGCACTCGGCGAGGAGGCGCTGGCGCGTGCCCGGGCCGAGGGTGAGGGCATGTCCCTCGATGCGGCGCTCTCCGCGGCCGAGGCGCTGCTGGAAGTGGCGTCCTGACGGGCAGGGCCCGTGCCCGGCCCTGCCCGCCACGCGGTCGTCGCTCCTCGCAGGCGTCGAGGCGGATTTCCGGCCACCCGCCCCTCGGGTTCGGCCACCACTTCACCAGGGGCTGCCGGGCCGCCCGGGGAGCGCTCACGTTCCACTCGCCGCCGGTAACCTTCTTCCCGCTTTCGGCGTATTGCCCTTGCCCGCCCGGCTCATTCGCAACACGTTGGTGCCGTAGAGAATGGAGGCCAACGAGCCATGAAGAAGAAGCCCCTCTATATCGGGGCCGCGATCGTGGTCGTGATTGCCGCGGTCGGCGGCTTCGCGATGCGCGGCCGCGGCGAGAAGCCGACGGTGGTCCAGTCCGCGAAGGCGAGCCGGCACAAGATCGTCCAGCGCGTGAGCGCGACCGGGAAGATCCGGCCGAAGACGTCGGTGGACATCAGCGCCGACGTGAGCGCAAAGATCCTCGCGCTCCCCGTCGCCGAAGGACAGTGGGTCGAGAAGGGCACGTTCCTCGCGCAGCTCGACCGGGACCGCTACCTGGCCGCGGTCGAGAGCGCCGAGGCGACCGTGAGCTCGGCCGAGGCGAATGCCGCCCTCGTCGGCGAGAACATGAAACGCACGCAGAAGGAGTACGCCCGCTCCAAGGAGCTGCTCGGCCAGGGCCTCGAGTCGCAGTCGGCGTTCGACAGCAAGCAGGCGGATTACCAGGTCGAGGTCGCGCGCTACAAGTCCGCCCAGGACCAGGTGAAGCAGGCGACCGCGGCGTTGAAGCAGTCGAAGGACGATCTCGCCAAGACGACGATCTACGCGCCCATGGCCGGCACGATCTGCAGCTTGAACAAGGAACAGGGCGAGATCGCGCTCGGCTCGCAGTTCCAGAAGGACGTGATCATGGTCGTCGCGGACCTGAAGGTGATGGAGGCCCGCGTCAACGTGGACGAGAACGACATCGGCTCCATCTCGCTGGGCCAGGCGGCCGAGATCGAAGTGGACGCTCTGCCGGACCAGAAGCTTGCAGGCACGGTCACGCAGATCTCCAACAGCGCGAACGTGGCGGGCTCCGGCACGACCGACCAGAAGACCGAGTTCGAGATCCGGATCACGATCACGGACCCGCCGAAGACGCTGCGTCCCGGGATGACGGCGAGCGCCGAGGTGATCACGCAGACGGTCGACAGCGCCTTGAGCGTGCCGATCCAGAGCGTCGCGGTCCGCACCGTGGACCAGCTCGCGATGAAGGGCGAGAAGCGCAAGGACGCCGCCGCGCGGTACAAGGCCGACAAGGACGGCTTCGTCGAGATGGTGTTCACGGTCGAAGCGGGAAAGGCCGTCGCCCGGCAGGTGAAGACCGGCATCCAGGGCGAGGACATGATCCAGATCCTCGACGGCATCCGCGAGGGCGATGAGATCGTCACCGGGAGCTACCGCGCCATCTCGAAGGATCTCGAGAACGGCGGAGCCGTGACCGTCAGCAAGACCCCGCTCAAGGACGGCGACAAGGGCAAGGGGACGCCGGCCGGCTGAGCAGCCGCCCGGAGACGACGCCCGTGCAGCGCTCGCGAAACACACGGCCCGCCGGCAGGCGGAACCCGGCGCGCGTGAAGTCGGCGCTCGACTGGAAGGGTTCGCTCCAGATCGCGCTCGGCGCCCTGCGCGCGAACAAGGTCCGCGGCGCGCTGACGACGCTCGGCATCATCATCGGCATCGTCGCGGTGGTGCTCACGATGACCGCGGCGAACGGGCTCCAGAACAAGTTCCGCGAGAGCTTCTCCTCGGTCGGCACGGACGTCCTCTACGTCTCGCGCATGCCGTGGGTGGTGATGAACGACTTCTTCCTCTACCGGAACCGTCCCGGCATCGCGCTCCGCGAGGCCGATGCGCTCGAGGAACGGTTCCGCGGGCAGGCGATCGTCAACCCCTCGTTGAGCGGGCAGCGCGACCTCAAGTACCGCGACCAGACCATGGAGGGCGTCGCGGTCATCGGCACGACCGAGAAGCAGTCGGCCATGTCGAGCGCGCAGCCCGACAACGGCCGTTTCCTCCTCCCCTTCGACGTGGCGTATCGGAAGAACGTGTGCGTGATCGGGGCCGGCGTGAAGTCCGGGCTGTTCGGCTCGGTGAGCCCGATCAACAAGCCGATGAAGATCGGCCGCACCGTGTTCCGCGTGATCGGCGTGATGGAGAAGCAGGGCGGGGCGTTCATGGGCGGGCCGGACTTCGACCGCCAGGTGTTCGTTCCGATCACGACGTTCGAGAAGGTCTTCACCGGGGATCGCACGCGGGAGAACGTCACGATCGCCGTGAAGGCGCCGAGCCAGGAGGCGCTGGCGGATCTCGAGTACGCGGTCAAGGGCGAGATGCGGCAGATCCGCCGGCTGCGGCCCACGGCGACCGACAACTTCTCGATCAACAAGCTGGATACGCTGGTCGGCACGTTCAACAGCACCATGGGTGTCCTGCTGCTCGTCGGACTGGTGGTCACGAGCATCTCGCTGTTCGTCGGCGCGATCGGCGTCATGAACATCATGTTCGTCACGGTGACCGAGCGCACGCGCGAGATCGGGATCCGGAAGGCGATCGGCGCGACCCGGCGCAGCATCCTGATCCAGTTCCTGTGCGAGTCCTCCGCGATCGGCCTGCTCGGCGGTGTGATCGGCATCATCCTCGCCTCCGCACTGACTGCCGTGATCAACGCCACGCTCATGCCCGCGTCGCTGTCGTGGCCGATCGTGGCGGTGGCGGTGATCGTCTCGGCCGGCGTCGGGGTGGTGGCCGGTGTCGCGCCGGCCTACCGCGGCGCGCGGCTCGATCCAATCGAGGCGCTTCGCTATGAATAGGCCCGGTTCGGGAGGGCGTGCGCGTGCGGCTTCCTGACACGTTCTTCATGTCGTTCGGGGCGCTGCTCGCGAACAAGCTCCGCTCCGTGCTCACGCTCGTCGGCATCATCGCCGGCGTGGCGTCGATCATCGGCGTCATGACCGGCATTTCCGTCATCCAGGCGGCGCTGGAGCGGGAGATGAGCGTGCTCGGCGCCCAGACGTTCCAGGTGCAGAAGTGGCCGGCCGGCGGCTTCACGTCGGACGCCCAGCGCCGGAAGGCGATGCTCCGGCCGCCGCTCACCCTCGCGAACGCCGAGGCGATCCGCAGCCAGGTGCAGTCGGTGGACATCGTGGGGTCCGAGATCTGGGACTTCGGTTTCGTCGTCAAGTACAAGGGCCAGGCGACGAATCCCAACGTGTCCATCTGCGGGGGCACGCCGGAGTACCCGCAGAACAACACCCATTACGTGGGAACGGGCCGCAACATTTCAGCGCTGGACGTGAAGACCGCCCGTCCCGTGGCGGTGATCGGCTACGCCATCGCGCAGAAGCTGTTCCCGTTCGCCGACCCGATCGACAAGTGGATCCTGCTCGACAACCGGAAGTACCAGGTGATCGGCGTGTTCGACGAGAAGAAGTCGGCGTTCGGCGGCAACTTCGACAACTACGTGCTGATCCCGGTCTCGGTGTTCATCAACACGTACGGGCTCGTGGACCGTGGCGGCTTCTCGCGCTCCGTCAACATCACCGTGCACGCCAAGACGCCGGAGCTGACGGCCGACGCGATCGAGGAGACGCGCCAGGTCCTGCGGCGGGATCGCGGCCTCAAGCCCTACCAGGAGGACAACTTCGAGTTCTTCAACAGCCAGAGCCTGATCACGCAGTTCAACAAGATGAGCCTCGGGATCAAGCTCGGGGCGTTCGTCATCGGCATCATCGCGCTGGTGGTCGCGGGCATCGGGATCATGAACATCATGCTCGTGGCGGTGACCGAGCGGACGCGCGAGATCGGAATCCGGAAGGCGCTCGGCGCGCGCGCGAAGAGCATCCTGCTCCAGTTCCTGCTCGAGGCGGTGCTGCTCTGCAACATCGGCGGCGTGATCGGGGTGGTCGTGGGCTTCGGGTTGGGAAACCTGGTGGTCGTCTTCACCCACTTCGACGCGAAGGTGCCGCTCGAATGGGCGGTGATCGGCCTCGTGTTCTGCTCGGCCGTCGGCGTCCTGTTCGGCATGCTGCCGGCGATGCGCGCCGCGCGGCTCGATCCCATCGAGGCGCTGCGCTACGAGTAACGCCCGCGCGTCGGGCCGTCCGTTCTCCGCCGCGATCCCGGCGTCCTTGGGGACTCGCCTCCCCTGTGGGAGACTGCGCCGCTCTGCGAGACACCGCGACCCGCTCACGCAGCCCCGACACGGCGGACCCGATGCGCTGCCGGCACGATGGAGGCGACCGTTGAAGACGATGCAGAAGAGGAGTGGATCCGTTTCGGGCCTGCTGCTGGCGCTCCTGCTCGTGTCGTGCGGCAAGACCACGAACACGGCGTCGAACGCCACGGGGGCGCTCGACCGCACCGTGCTTCCGATCCACGCCCCCACGCCGCCCACGTTCACGGAGCTGGACGCCCGGAACGCGAAGGCGCCGCCCCGGTTCGAAGTGAAGGCGCCGGCAGGGGCGCCCAATGTGCTCATCGTCCTCATCGACGACATGGGGTTCGGCCAGTCGTCCACGTTCGGCGGACCGGTTCACATGCCGACGCTCGAGCGGCTGGCGAAGGACGGCCTGCGCTTCAACAATTTCCATACCACCGCGTTGTGCTCACCGACGCGCACCGCTCTCCTCACGGGGCGGAATCACCACTCGAACAACGCCGGCGCGATCATGGAGCTGGCCACGGCGTTCCCCGGCAATACCGGCTCGCGGCCCCAGGACATCACCACGCTG
>CAYSWZ010000205.1:0-7082 GCA_964434945.1 uncultured bacterium
GAGGGAGTAGACGACCGCGGCGGATTGCCGTGTGACCCTCGTGCCCGGCGTCCTGCGATCGGGGCGGTGCTACGCTCGTCATGGCCGGCGGACGGCATGTCGCGTCCACGGAGCGGGATGCTCTCAGGTCGGCTCGCCTAGAGCCTGAAACCCGCGGTCACGCCGAGCGTCTCGCCCGTGATGCCGCGTGCCTCGTCGGACGCGAGGAACAGCGCGGTGGCGGCGATCTCCTCCGGGCCGAGCATGCGCTTGAGCGCGGTCGGCTCGACGAAGAACTCACGTTCGATCTCCGCCGGCGTCCTGCCGAGCGCGGTCGCGCGGTCGCGAACGACGTTCCCGATCCGTTCGCCGCGCACCGCGCCGGGCGCGATCGCATTCACGGTGATCCCGTGCGGGCCGAGCTCGAGGGCCAGTGAGCGGGTGAGCCCGATCATGCCCCACTTGGATGCGGCGTACGCGCTGCGCATGGCGTATCCGATCCGTCCCGCGACCGACGTGATGTTGATGATCCGGCCGCTCTTCTGCGCCATGAGATGCGGGATCGCGGCCTTCGAGCACAGGAACGCGCCGGTCAGGTTGACGGCGAGCGTGCGTTCCCAGTCCGCGCACTTCGCATCGGCCACGGCGGCGGTCGGGCCGGCGATCCCGGCGTTGTTGACGAGGACGTCCACTCGCCCGAACTCGCCGACGGTCGATGCGACCATGTGCACGACGGCGGGCTCGCTCGCGACGTCGGCAACCACGGCGAGGGAGCGGCCGCCGGCGGCGATGATCTCGGCCGCCGTGGCTTCGAGCTGTTCGCGGCTCGTGCCCGCCACGGTGACGGCTGCGCCCTCGGCGGCAAAGCGGAGCGCCATCGCGCGACCGAGCCCGCGCCCGCCTCCCGTCACGATCGCGACCCTGCCGCCGAGTCTCATGCGCGGGAAGGTAGCACCCGGCCTGCTTTTCGGTGGGAAACGGGCCCCGCCGCGCGGCGGGTTGCGCCCGCGGTGTTCGGCGTCATGATGGGGCGCGTGAGCGCCGAGCCGCGGTCGAGCGCGGTCCCGCGGCCGACGACTCCGGAGGGGACCGGCATGGGCGCAACATGGACGCGAGTCGTCGAGGACATGGTCGGACGCGTGACCGGGCCGATGAAGTTCAGGCTGCTCTTCCAGCCGATCATGGCCTCGGCGTTCGCGATCGCCGCGGGCTTGAAGGACGCCAAGGCCGGCAAGCTCCCTTACTTCTGGGGGTTGTTCCATGACCCAGGCCATCGCACCGAGATGCTCCGGAGCGGGTGGAAGAGCGTGGGCAAGGTGTTCGTTCTCGCCATGGTGCTGGATGTCGTCTACCAGATGGTCGAGCTGCACAACGTCTACCCCGGAGAGGTGATCTTCGTCGGGTTCGTGCTGGCGATCGTTCCGTACGTGCTGCTGCGGGGCCTGGTCAATCGCCTGGCGTCCAGGTCCAGGAAGTAGCCCGGCCGACTCACGGGCGGGGTAGACCGCACGACCCGGCCCAGCCCGGTCAGCACGCGGGTCGCCGGAATCCCGGGGTCCTCCCGAGGCCGACCCACGTCCGGCCCGGCGAAACTCCGGCCCGCGAACCGCCGTATCGGCCACGAGAGCCGCGGTACTGAACAGGCTGGCTGCGCGACCGCGTCTCCATTAATATGTCCGACCCGCGCGATGGTCGTCGCTACACCCTCGTTCGTCGCGGAATCCGCTCGCCCGGGCCGGAATCACCGGAATCTTCACGCGGGCGGCCCGCATCGTACGACCGTCGAGAACCCAAGTTGACCGGACCGGTGTGCGCCCCCGGCGCCCGCCCCAGGAGCTCAGCGTGAACAAGCGCATGATCCAGATGTTGGCGATCGTGTTACTCGTCATCGCCACCCTTGGCTTCGTGAAGTACCGCCAGATTTCCGCGGCGATGGCCGGCGGCAAGTCGTTCGCGCCGCCACCGGAGGCCGTCACCACCGTCATCGCCGCCCGCAGCGAGTGGGCCACCACGCTCGACGCCGTGGGCAGCGTCGCCCCGGTGCAGGGCGTGACGCTGGGCGCCGACCTGCCGGGTGTCGTGGACGGCATCGGGTTCGTCTCGGGCACGCACGTGGACCAGGGGCAGGTGCTGCTGACGCTCGACACGCGCCAGGAGCGCGCGCAACTGGCCTCGGCCGAAGCTGGCCTCGACCTCCAGCGGTTGAGCCTCGATCGCGCGAAGAAACTGCTGGCGCAAAATGCCATCGCCCAGGCCGACTACGACCTGGCGTCGGCGCAGTACAAGCAGGCCGAGGCGGCGGCCCAGGAGGCACAGGCCTCGATCGACCGGAAGACCATCCGTGCGCCGTTCGCGGGAATCGCCGGCATCCGGCAGGTGAGCGTCGGGCAGTACGTGCATAGCGGCGACCCGATCGTGCCGCTCCAGTCGCTCGAAGCGCTGTACGTCAACTTCTCCGTGCCCCAGCAGAGCATCGACGCGGTGCACCTCGGTGCGGTGGTGCGGGCCACGGCCAGTGGCGGGGCGACCGCTTCGTTCGTCGGGCGGGTCACGGCGATCGACCCGATCGTGAACGATGCCACCCGCAATGTGAACGTCCAGGCCACGTTCCAGAACCCTCGCGGCGACTTGCGCCCCGGCATGTACGTGACCGTGCAGGTGGTCGTGGGCGGCGGCGATGCCGTCGTTGCGCTGCCGGCCTCGGCGATCAACTACGCGCCCTACGGAAACTCGGTGTTCATCCTCGAGGACATGAAGGGCCCCGACGGCAAGTCCTACCGGGGCGTGCGCCAGCAGTTCGTGAAGCTGGGCCGCGCGCAGGGGGACCAGGTCGCGGTCGTCGACGGCGTGCAGCCGGGGCAGGAGGTCGTGACCTCGGGCGTGTTCAAGCTGCGGCCGGGCGCGGCCGTGCAGGTGAACAACAAGACGCAGCCGTCCAACAGCCGGCTGCCCAGGCCTGAAGACAGCTGATGCGGCTCACCGACCTCTTCATCCGCCGGCCGGTTCTGGCGATCGTCGTCAATCTCGTCATCCTGATCGCCGGCCTGCAGTCCATCCGCTCGTTGAGCGTGCGGCAGTTCCCACGCACCGACGTGGCGGTGGTCACGGTCACGACGGCCTACGTCGGCGCCAACGCCGATCTCGTGCGCGGCTTCATCACCTCGCCGCTCGAGCGCGTGCTCGCCAGCGCCGACGGCGTGGACTACATGGAGTCGTCGAGCGCGCAGAGCGTCAGCGCGATCACGGTGCACCTGAAGCTCAACTACAACACGAACGACGCGCTCACTCAGATCCAGGCCAAGGTGGCCGAGGTCCGCAACGACCTGCCGCCCGAAGCGCAGGCGCCGGTCATCCAGGTGCAGACCGCGGACGCGCGGTTCGCCGGCATGTACCTGGGGTTCGCGTCCAAGGACCTGGACCAGAACCAGATCACCGATTACCTCGTGCGCGTGGTGCAACCCCGCCTGAGCGCCATCAGTGGCGTTCAGAAGGCCGACGTTCTCGGCGGGCGCACGTTCGCGATGCGCATCTGGCTCAAGCCGGACCGTATGGCGGCGCACAACCTGTCCGCGTCCGACGTCTGGAGCACGCTGGCGAAGAACAACTCGCTGTCCGCGCTCGGCCGTACGAAGGGCACGATGACCTCCGTCAACCTGGTCGCCAACACCGACTTGAAGACGCCGGAGGACTTCCGGCAGATGGTCGTGGCGGAGAACGGCAACGACATCGTGCGGCTCGGCGACATCGCCGACGTGGCGCTCGGCGCCGAGGACTACGACTCCGAGGTCAAGTTCAACGGCGAGAGTGCGACGTTCATGGGCGTGTGGGTGCTGCCCACCGCCAACGCGCTCGATGTCATCCGCCACGTGCGCGAGTCGGTGAAGGGGCTCCAGAAGGAACTGCCGGTCGGCATCACCGTCGGGATCCCCTACGACTCGACCAAGTACATCGAGGATTCGATCCACGAGGTGCTGAAGACGCTCACCGAGACGCTGCTGATCGTCGTGCTGGTCATCTTCCTGTTCCTGGGCTCGGTCCGCGGCCTGGTGATCCCGGTCGTGGCCATCCCGATCTCGCTCGTCGGCGCCGTGTTCCTCATGAACCTGGCCGGCTTCACCATCAACCTGCTCACGCTCCTGGCGATCGTGCTGTCGGTGGGACTCGTCGTGGACGACGCCATCGTCATGGTCGAGAACGTCGAGCGACACGTGCACGCGGGCGAGACGCCGTTCAACGCCGCGATCCACGCGGCCCGCGAGCTGCTGGGGCCGATCATCGCCATGACCATCACGCTCGCGGCCGTGTACACGCCGCTCGCCATCCAGGGCGGGCTCACGGGGGCGCTGTTCCGGGAGTTCGCGTTCACGCTCGCCGGCGCGGTGATCGTGTCCGGGATCGTGGCGATCACGCTCTCGCCCATGATGGGCTCCAAGCTGCTGCGCGCCGGCGACAGCGAGCGCGGGTTTGCAGGACACATCAACCGCCAGTTCGAGCGGCTGCGCCAGCTCTACATGCGCGTGGTCGGCGCCGTGCTCCGGCAGCGTGCGGTCGTGCTCACGCTGTGGGTCATCGTGGTGCTGCTCATGGTGCCGTTCTACATGTTCACGCAGCGCGAGCTGGCCCCGCGCGAGGATCAGAGCGTCGTGTTCGCGGTTGTTCAGGCCGCCCCGAACGCCACGCTCGACCAGACCCGGATGTTCACTCAGGGACTCTACGACGTGTTCCACTCGTTCCCGGAGACTCGGAACATCTTCCAGATCACGCTGCCCAGCGGTGGCTTCGCCGGCATGGTGACCGCGCCGTGGACGGAGCGGAAGCGCAGCACGGCGGATCTGCAGATCGCGGCCTCGGCCGGCTTCTCGAAGATCCCCGGTGTGCGCTGCATCGCGCTCGTCCCGCCCTCGTTGCCCGGCGGCGAGGGCTTCCCGGTCGACCTGGTGATCTCGTCCACGGCGGAACCGGAGCAGCTGCTCGCGTTCGCCAACCAGCTCATCGGAAAGGCGTACGCGAGCGGCAAGTTCATGTACGTGGACACCGATCTCAAGTACGACCAGCCCCAGACCGAGGTGGTGTTCGACCGCGACAAGGTGCGCTCGCTGGGCGTGGACATGAGCCAGGTCGGGCAGGACCTGACGAGCATGCTGGGCGGCAACTTCGTGAACCGGTTCAGCATCCAGGGCCGGAGCTACAAGGTCATCCCGCAGCTCAAGCGCGCCGAGCGCCTCACCCCCGAGCAGCTCGAGTCCATGTACGTGAGCGGACCCGGCGGCAAGCTGGTGCCCCTGTCCACGTTCGCCACGCTCAAGACCACCACGGAGCCGAGGGAGCTCAAGCGCTTCCAGCAGCTGAACGCCGTGCGAATCCAGGGCGTGATCCCGCCGGGCGTGCCGCTCGACGTGGCGCTCACCTACCTCGAGACCGAGGCGCGAAAGATCCTCCCCAGCGGCTACACGGTGGACTACGCCGGTGAGTCGCGCCAGCTTCGCACCGAGGGCAGCAAGTTCATGGGCATCTTCATGCTCTCGGCAATCCTCATCTTCCTCGTGCTCGCGGCGCAGTTCGAGAGCTTCCGCGACCCGTTCGTGATCATCGCGGGCTCCGCGCCGCTCGCGGTTTCCGGCGCGCTCGCGTTCATGTTCCTCGGCTTCACATCGTTCAACATCTACAGCCAGGTGGGGCTCATCACGCTGGTTGGCCTCATCGCCAAGAACGGGATCCTGATCGTGGAGTTCGCAAACCACCTCCAGGAGCGGGGGCTGGACAAGGTCCGTGCGGTCATCGAGGCGGCCGGCACGCGGTTGCGTCCCATCCTCATGACCACCGCCGCGACGGTGTTCGGGCACCTGCCGCTCATCTTCGCGCGCGGCCCCGGCGCCGGCGCGCGAAACAGCATCGGCATCACGCTCGTGAGTGGCATGGTGATCGGCACGGCATTCACGCTGTTCGTCGTGCCGGCCGTATACACCGTGGTCGCGCGGGCGCACCGGCCCGAGGAGGCGCTCGAACTGAAGGACACGGGCCCCTCGCTGACGGAGGAGGGGGCCTACTCGTCGTCCACGGCCGCCGGTTGAGCGGCGCCGCCGTCCGTCGCCTCGCGCCCGCTCGGATCCCCCAATCCGTGAACGAGGAGCATTCGATGCGGAAGTCCGGGCGCGCCGCGCCCGTCGTGGTACTCGCCGCCCTGTGGGTGTTCGTCCTCGCGCCGGGCGCGCGGGCTGCGAGTCCGACCCGTGCGGCCGAGCCGTCCATCGACCAGATGCTCGCGCTCCGCCGTGCAGGCTCGCCGGCGGTGTCGCCGGACGGCCGGTTCGTGGCCTACACGGTGCGCGACACCGACTTGGTCGGGAACGCGTACGTCACCCAGGTGTGGCTCGCGGACGTCGCGAGCCGGACGTCGCGCCCGCTCACGTTCGGGACCAAGTCGAACAGCGCGCCGGCGTGGTCGCCGGACGGCACCCGGCTGGCGTTCCTCTCCGATCGCACGGACAAGCGCCAGGTGTGGTGGCTCGACATGCGCGGAGGCGAGCCCGAGAAGCTCACCGCCTCCGAGGAGGGCGTGACCGCGTTCGCCTGGAAGCCGGAGGGTGGCGCGATCGCCTACACGGCTCCGGAGGGGCGCGACGACGCGCGCAAGGAGCGCGACAAGCGCTACGGCGAGATCGAGCGAAGCAGCGACCATGGCAGCGCCAACCTGTGGCTGCACGTGCTCGGCAGTCCGCGGGGGAAGCGCCTGACGAGCGGCGGCTGGGCGGTCGGCGAGTTTCGCTGGTCGCCGGACGGTACGCGCATCGCGTTCGACCACCAGGCGCACGACGCCCTCGCCGTCGACAGCACGAAGGACATCTCGGTCCTCGACGTCGCGACCGGTCACGTCACGCCGCTCGTCACCTGGCGCGGGCCGGATGCGAACCCGATGTGGTCGCCCGATGGCTCACACATCGCGTTCGAGACCGCGGCCGAGAATCCGGCGTCCTACGCCAACGGCATGATCGCCGTGGTGCCGGCGGAGGGCGGCAGACCCACGGTGCTGACGCGCGATTTCGACGAGGACGTGTCGCTCGTGGCGTGGACGCCGGCCGGGCTCTGGTTCTTCGCGGACAACC
>CAYSWZ010000206.1:0-10518 GCA_964434945.1 uncultured bacterium
TCCTCTCCACAAGCCCCGAGTCCTCGCACCAATGCAACAGGCACCGCACGTCCGACAGCACGTGCCACACGCTGCCCACACTGAGCGTGAAGCGGGACTCCAGCCACAACCGGAACGAACGCACGTCCTCGCGTGTCACCCGCTCGACGAGCATTTGCCCGAAGAACGGTTCGATGTACGCACTGACGCGCTGGGCCGCCAGCTTCTGGCCCTTCTCGCTCCGCGCAGTGGCGATGTACGACTCCAACCAGCGCTCGCATGCGGCACTCACGCTGCCCGCCATGTTCGGCGACACCATGAGCCCAGTGCCGAGAGCGCGGGCATTGTCGCAGGCCTTCGCGAAGTCGGCACCGAGCGACACCCATCGCTCGCCACCACCCCGGAAGAGCCGCATGTACCAGCCCGGCCGACCCTTCCTGCGGAACATCCCCTTTGGCAGCTTCGGCATCTCAAGCCCCTTTCCGTGAAGAGGCCGAAGCGAGCCGCAGGACGTCGCGTGCTGCGTAGATTACGGACGTTCCATAGCCGGGACAACGAGTGATTCGCCCGGACTTCTCCCAGCGTTGGAGCGTCTTTGGGCTTGTCCGTAGATACGCCGCCGCTTCGTACCGGTTGAGGTTGATGCCGAGCGGGAGTTTGCGCGCGGCGCCCTCTTCGAGCTCTCGCTTCGACCGCTTCCGCCACGCCAGCTCTGACTGCAGCTCATCGATCGCCTGGCGCTGCCGCTCGATCTCCTGCTCCTGACGCCTGAGCGCCAACTTGGTCACGACCTCCGTCATGCTCATGCTGTCCCCCGGCCGACGGTGGGCCAGCCGACCAGCCGTCTGATCGCACGCGCTCCACGCCGTGGCTCGTTTGTGGTGCAGAGCGCGCGCCAGCGTCCCGGGCGCGGTGCGCCAGGTCGCCGGACATGATTCATGAACGAGGAAGGATGAAGCGAGCGAAGACGCTCGCGACTACACAACCGCAACTCTTGCGGCGCTCAGGGGGCTGAGGCTGGCCCCCTCTATCCCCGGCAACATCCGGGGGTGGCTCCTCTGAAGCAGTCCAAATCTTGCGGCGCCGTGGATGCTTGGGTCAAGACTGAGACCCGCAGCAAGGGCACCTGCTAGAGGCTGTCCACTCCAGTCCAGCAAATTCGGAGTGCTTGGGGCCCGTTTGAGATTTGGTAGGTATAGCCAAGGCCACTTGCCTCCACTGTCGCCCCCCCCGCCGGTCTGCTAACGCAGCACGATGACGCGAGTGCTGGCGACCCAGTCCTCCTGGTGCGCCGCGACCAGGTAGACGCCAGGCGCCAGGGCGCTCGCGTGTCGGAGGGTAACGGTGCGCGGTGCGCCGGGAATCGTGTTCGCCGTCGAGGTGCCCAGGCGCCTTCCCAGCAGGTCGAACAGCTCGAACGAGGCGGGTCCCCCGCGCGGGCTGCTCAGCCGCACCACGATCTCGCCGCGGTTCGGGTTCCGCAATGCGGTCAGCCTGATGCCCGAGGCATTCGCAGGGGGTGGCTTCACGTCGAGCACCTGCGTCCCCGCTTTACTGAGGAGCACTTTCAGTGAGAGATCGGGCGAGGCGATCACGAGATCCAGCGACCCGTTGTCGTCCGCGTCGAGGGCGACACCCACACCCGGAACCCCGAAGTAGACTGCCCCGGCGAACGTGCCGTCGGGATTCAGTCGGACGTAGCTCGAGCCTTCCACGATCTCGTCGCGACCGTCTCCGTCGAGATCTCGTGTGTAGGAGTCCGTGCCAATTGCGGCCTCCCGCGGCAGGCCTACCGCCGCCGCGAAAGTCCCGTCCCCGTTGCCGTGGAACAGCCAGTTCCCGCCGCTGTTGAACGCGAGGTCCAGCGTCGCGTCACCGTCCAGCCGACCCACCACAAAATGCTGCGTGAAGGCGGAACCGTAAGGTCTGACGAGGTCCGTGTACGGACCGAACACGCCAGGGGCACTCGCAAGAACCACGCGGATCCCATAGGCGCGATTTATCATCGCCAGATCCGGGAGACCGTCTCCATTCAGGTCCCTGATCTCAAGATCGCCGAGCGCGATGTACGGGAGCGTGCCATGGTAGGTGAACGTGCCGTCCCCCGCGCCCCGATACCAGCCGATCGGGATGCCGTCATACTGCACGCCGCCGTCGAACTCGGGCTGGTAGAGGATGTCCGCTTTCCCGTCGCCATCGACGTCGCCAACTGCGATCTCGACGGTTTGGGCGTACACCGCATTGGGCTCCGGCAGGTCGACCCTCGGGCCCAGGTGTCCCGTGGCGTCGGTGAGCCAGTAGGAGATCGTCGAAAGGTCGTCGTACGCGAGCACCACGTCGTCGCGGCCGTCCCCGTTGAGGTCCGCGACCTGAGGTCCCCCCGCCGCTGGGATCCCGGGCAGGGCCACCGTGTCGGGCAGCGACCACTGGGCCAGGCCCGTTCGGTGCATGATCCCCATCGAGTTGGCTGCCCAGCCCACTATCAGCAGGTCCTTGCCGGTGTGGCTTCCGAACTCGCCCGCCTTGAGGAACTTCCCCTGGATGCCACTGGGCACGATCCGTGGTCCCTGGAATAGGCCGTTCCCGAGGCCGAACATGACTCCGTCCGTGCCGGATCTCCCCGGCTGGGCAACATCGTGATGCCCGTCCCCATCGAAGTCGCCGGCGACGAACGTCTGCGTGCCACCGCGACAATAGGGATAGAGCGCCGCTGGACCGAACGTGCCGTCCCCCAACCCGTGCTGCACCGACATCAGGGTGCCCCCCGAGCCGGACTTGATGCCCACGAGGTCCGGCCGGCCATCCTCATCGAGGTCCGTCGTCACGACCGCGACCAGCGCGGGGAATGGGACAGGGGCCTGGAAGCTGCCGTCTCCGGCGCTGAGGCAACTCGCCGACGTGGAGATCACGTCGTCGAAACCGTCTCCGTTCAAGTCACCTGCCGACGCGGCGTACTTGAGAGGGATCTCCGTAGCGGAGAACCCTCCGGTGCCGTCCCCGATAAGGACGGTCGATGCGGTGTCCGCGCCGACCAAGAGGTCCGGAATGCCGTCGCCGTTGAAATCCGCCACGTCGACTTTGTCCGGCGAGCTGTGCGTCGGGTACTCGCCGATCACCTCGAACGAAAACGGCCCGGTCCCCCGCAGGATCTGCACACGACTCGGGGGGTATACGCTCACCGCGAGGTCCACGATGCCGTCGTGGTCGAAATCTGCCGCGGCGACGCCGCTCAGCCCGGGGATGTACAGGCGGCTCGGGGGTCCGAAGCTCGCGGCCGTGATGGTGGGCACCAGATACAGGCTGTCACCCAAGGGCACGATCAGATCGAGGTCGCCATCGTGATCGAGGTCCGCCACCGCGACCCTGCCGGGGTTGTAGCCGATCGTGCTGGCCAGTTGCAGGATCGTTCGCTGCGAGGACTCCCAGATCGTGCCGCCAAACGTCCGGATCTGGACGTAGGAGCCGTTGGTCGAGTAATCCGACCAGCCCGTGATCAGCTCGTCGCGCCCGTTGTGATCCAAGTCGGCCGCCCGGGCGTACCAACCGTCCTCGATATATCCCGAGCTGCTCGGGTAGAGCTCGTAGTAGCCGGGGTAGGCACCGGATGCACTCGCGGGGGCGGCGGGGAGAAGACTCAAGGCTCCGGCGAACACAACGAGGACCACCAGAATCGGGCGCATGAACACCTCGCGTCACTCACGGCGCACACGCTGGGGGGTGGGCGAGGCCGGTTGCCGAGCATCATACCGCCGAGGTCGTCGCCCAAGCCACCCGATTCCAATTTCTTGTGCACCTTCGCCTGACTCGGTCACACCTGCATTCCGAACGATTGACTTGGAGTTACAGAAGTGCGCCTCCTCACCCTCCCGTTCATGAGACCGCTGCCCTCCCCTGGCTACGGTGGCTACGGTCTCAGCGCCCTTTCACGTCCAGCGCCGTCCATCCTAGTCCATGGAAACGAAACGCCCCAGCGAGGCTATCCCGCCGGGGCGCTGTGTATTGTATTGCCGCGACATCCGTTGGCTCGCTGGCCTCTAATTGTTGTGAATTCATACCGACCCGATTGGGAAGCCGCTGCTCTATCCGTCTGAGCTACGGGGCCTCGGGGCGGCACTCTGTTGCATCGCATCGGTTCCGGGCCCGACCTTCATGGACGGGCCCGGAACGGGATCATGCCCACGGTGCGAGGCGCACCGTTCGGGCGGCTACGGAGCGACGATCAGCTTCTGGATCCTGTCGCCGTTCGGCGCCCGCAAGCGCGCGAAGTAGATCCCTGACGACAGTGCGCGCCCTTGTGTGTCACGCGCGTTCCAGGTCACCGGGTGGGTGCCCGCTTCGAACGTCCCGTCCGCCAGCACGCCCACCTCGCGTCCCGTCACGTCATAGACGCGCAACTCGACATGCGCCGCCGTGGGCAGCGTGAAGGTCAGCGTGGCGGCGGTCCGCACCGGGTTCGGCGCGGCGCGCAGCTCGACACTCTTCGGCGCGTTCCCCGGCACGCTTTCATCGGTCGCAGGCGCGGTGGCGGCGGCAGCAACCGGTCCCGCGGCCGCAGCCCGCACGAGCAGCGGCCGCATCATGTCGTTCTCCTCGTGTTCGAGGATGTGACAGTGCCACAGGTAGCCCGGGCTGGCCGTCGCATCGAAGGCGAACGAGTTTCCGAATGTGTTGTCCTGTGGTCCGAAACGAATGAGCAAACGGGTCACTTCGCCCGGGTTCATCCGGAACGTGTCCTTCCAACCGGTCTCGTTCGGATCGGGCTTGCTGGGAGTGCCCAGCAGGTATGGCCCGACCGGGACCTCGACGGGGTTCGCCGTCGGGATCACCGGGTTCGCCTGCTCGTACACCGTCATGTAGGCAGCCGCATTGTAGGCCTGGCGATTGAGGAGCTGCATCTGGACGAGGTGGAGATGGATGGGGTGCGCGTCCATCGTCGTGTTGACGATGTCCCACTCCTCCGTCGTGCCCAGCGTCGGGGTCTCGGTCGCCGGATCCATCATCTCGTGCCCGTTCAGGAACATCCCGATCGGCCCGTTCGGACCTTCGGTCTCGTTCAGCGTGAGCTGCCGCACCCGGACCGGGTTGGACAATTTCGGACCATGGTGGTTCAGCACGCCCGGGACCGGTGTCGCCCTCTTGTCCGTGGTGGCCACCACCCGGAAGAGCATGATCTGCCCGGTCGTGTTCGGATCCGGCGCGTCACCGGTCGGATAGGGCGCGAACGCGGTGTTCGTGAGCAGGAGCTCGGTACCGACCGGGTAGTTCCGGAAGTCGATCACGACCTCGGCGCGCTCGCCGGGCGAGATCAGCAGCCGCGACGACTTCTGGTTGGGCTGGTTGAGGGTCGCAGGCGCGGGCAGGTAGCCGCCGTCACCCGCGATCTGCACGAATGCCGGCCCGGGAGCTCCGGTCGCGCGGTTCGCGAGCGCGAGGCTGTAGAAGCGTGCGTTAGAACCGTCGAGAAAGCGGAACCGGTAGGCGTGCTGCTCCACGTTCAGGTAGGGCCACGCCTTGCCGTTCACCACGATCATGTTGAAGAAGGCCTCCGGAACCCAGACCGGGTGGATCCAGGGGTTGTCGCCTCCCGTCGGGTAGTAGAGGTCTCCGTTCGGGAACACATCCTTGTCCTGGATGACGATCGGAATGTCGTACTTGCCCGTGGGCAGGGGCTTCGGCTCGTTCGGGGGGTCCTGGATGATGTAGAACCCGGCCAGGCCCGCGTAGGGATTGAACCGCGTGTAGCCGAAGGCATGGTCGTGATACCAGATCGTGGCGGCCTGCTGGCGGTTCGCGTAGACGAAGTTCTCGTGCTTCCAATCCGGGCCCTTCTCCGCGAAGTTCGGCGTGAACCACGTGAACACGCCGCCATCGCTTGCGGGTTCCTGCTCGCCACCGTGAACGTGCGATGCGATCGGCACGCCGGTCGTCACCTGTGCCTGCCCGATGGTGGGATCGATGGCCCAGGCCAGGATGTGCGGCAGCGGGAGGTGGTTGGTCCAGTGGACGCGCGTGGGCACGCCGCGCGTGGCCATGATCGTCATGCCCGGAAACGTGGCCGTCGCCTGCGTCGGCCCGTAGCCGTACAGGTGCGTCGGCGGCAGGTCGCGGTGGAGCTTCTGAACCACGGGCCAAGCGCCGATCTCATACTGGTTCGGCGCCACGGTGGCCATGGGCACCGGGATGGGGAGTGGATCCACGAACTTCGTGAGCGTCGAGGCGTCGAACGGGGTGCCCTGTGCGGATGCGGGCGCCGACAGGCAGGCCGCCAAAGCAGCGGCGAAGGCCAGCGTCAACAGGAAGCGCTGTACAGCGAGGGGCGCGCTGCGGCGGATGGAGACGCTTGGGGACATGACGACACTCCTGCGACCCGGGAGGGGCACAACCGCGGTCGAGCGACTGAGCTCATCGACGCGGGGGCGTGGGCACCCGGTGATTCGATTCGCGCGAGGGGCGGCCTGGAATGGGCATCACCTTGGCGGCGGCTCCCGGGACCAGGCGGTCCCGAGACACCCTCTCCGTCGCGAGACGGTAATAACCTCTTATCATCGCAAAATGATTATGAATATGGGCTTGAGGTAGGGAGGGAGATACACCCAAAGGGGTACCGGGGGTCACCGCGGCAAGGACAACGAGCCCGCGATGAAGCGGGCGCCACGTTCCCGGTCGCACCTTTCGGGAAGCCGCCGGCGACGGCGACTGGAGGCCTGCCCCGGGACGCGAGAACGAACGCGGGGTGCGGCTCGCGCACTCGATTCGAGCGGTCTCGGACGGAACCGACTTTCGGAGCGCCTCGATCGAATCACGCCGTACCGCGTCGGTGCCCCGTGCCGCTGGCTCCCGGCCCGACCGCGGCGCAGCGCCCTACCGCACGCCCATCTTCACCAACAGCGCCTCGTAGCGCGGGTCCTTCCAGAGCGGGGCGAAGTCCGCGAAGTAGGTCACGTAGGAGAGTCGGAGCTCGCGTTGAGCCAGCGAGTCGTCGAGATCCTGGAACGCAGCATCGAGATCGCCGAGCTCCGCGTGCCAGCGCGCACGGTCGCTCGGCAGGAGTCTCGCGACCGGTGCGGAGAGCTGCGCTCGCAGGACCTCGCTTCGCCCGCCTCGGGCATGGGCGGCCCGCAGCTCGGCGGTCGGCACCGCCACGCGCTGCGAGACGGCTTCGAGCCGTTCCCGGAGGTCGAAGTACTGATCCACGTCCCCACGCTGCCAGCAGAGCCGTGCGGCCAGCTCGAGCGCAAGTGGAAGTGTCGGCGTCAGCTCGAGAGCCTTCCGATATTGCGCCATCGCCTCATCGAACTGTCCCTCGAACCAGTGCCACTCCCCCATGATCGACCAGATGCTGGCGGAGAGCGGGTCGAGTTGAATCGCCCTGCGGAGTTCGCGGAGCGCAGCATTCGAGCGGCCGGTCATCATGAGCAGGTCCGCGAACCACTTGTGCGCGGTCGCGTCGTCGGGGCTCAGCTCCAGCGCCCGGCGGAATTCTGCCTCCGCCTTCGTCCATTGCAGGTCGACCATGAGAGCGTAGGCGAGGGTCGCGTGTGCCGGTCCGAGTTCGGGCCTGAGGGCGAGGGCCCGCAGCGCCGCCTCGCGCGCCTTCGGCAGCGCCTCCCCGGCGGGGACCAGGCTGTAATACGGGAGCACCACGTAGCTGTCGGCGAGACCGACCCACGCCTCGGCGAAGCCGGGATCGAGCGAGATCGCGTGCTCGAAGTGCCGGATCGCCTTTCGCATGTCCGACTCCGTGCGCTTGTTCCAGAAGAAGCGTCCCTCCAGGAAAGCGTCGTAGGCCTCCCGGTTTCGCGTGCCCCGGCTCGTCGCGAGCGCGGACTGGCTGAAGAGCAATTGGCCGGGGAGCGAAGCCGCGACGGCGCGCGCAACCTCGTCCTGCACGGCAAAGATGTCGTCCAGCGTCCGATCGAACGTCTCCGACCACAGGTGATATCCGTCCGAGACGTTCACGAGCTGCACCGAGATCCGGACACGATTCCCGGACTTGCGTACGCTTCCTTCGAGGACGCTCGCGACATTGAGCGTGTTGCCCACCTCCGCGATCGTCGGGTTCTGGCCCTTGAAATGGAACGACGAAGTGCGAGCAGCCACCCGCAACCCGGGGATCTTCGCCAGCATGTTCATGAGTTCCTCGGCCAGCCCGTCGGAGAAGTACTCGTTCTCCTCGTCCCGGCTCCGGTTCACGAACGGGAGTACGGCGATGGAGGCGATGTCGCGGCGCACGCGCGCCTGGGACGGCGCGTACTCCGCATGCTCCAGGTCGTGTTTCACCCGGCGAAGCTCGTTGCGGATGTCGATCGCGGTCTGGATCCGATCGTCCGGATTCTTCTCGAGACACCGGCACACGATGCGGTCGAGATCGCCCGGGAGATCGGCGCGAACGCTCGTCAACGGCTCCGGTGCGTCGCGGAGGATCGCCGAGGTCACGTCCGCCGGGGTCGCGCCGTCGAACGGACGCCGCCCGGCGACGAGTTCGTAGAGGATGATGCCGAGCGAGAAGAGATCGCTCCGCGCGTCCACCGCCCCGGCGCGGAGCTGCTCCGGCGCCATGTAGGGCACCGTGCCCACGACCAACCCCTCGCGCGAGAGCGGTGTTGCCACGGTCGTCGCCAAGGTCGTGCCGGAGTCCGTCCCCACCGTGGCCAGCTTCGCGAGCCCGAAGTCCAGCACCTTGACCCGCCCTTCCCGCGTCAGCATCACGTTCGCCGGCTTCAAGTCGCGGTGCACCACGCCTTTCTCGTGCGCGGCGGCCAGCGCATCCGCGAGCTCGATGCCCAGTTCCACGACCCGCGCCACGGGCGCTCCTTCCGGCGCCACGTGCCGATCGAGACTCTGGCCCTCGACCAGCTCCATGGTGAGGAAGCAGATCCCATCCTCGTCCTCGACGGAGTAGAGCGTGACGATGTTGGGGTGGTTGAGCCCGGCCACCGACCGCGCCTCGCGCTCGAATCGCGCCAGGCGCGAGGCGTCGGACGACACGTCGGCGGGAAGCACCTTGAGCGCGACCTCGCGGCCGAGGCGCAGGTCCCTGGCGCGGTAGACCTCGCCCATGCCGCCGGCGCCCAGCGGCGAGACGATGTCGTAGGTGCCGAGGCGGGTGCCGGAATCCAGGGGCATCGCGGGAATCTACCCCAGAGCCGCGGACGAACCGAACGAATCCGATTGCGGATCCCAGAACTCGCCTGCCAGCCCGATTGCGGCAAAGATCGCCCGCATCTCCTCCGGCTTCGGGCGCCGCGAGTTCTCCTGGAGCCGCGTCGAATACCACGTGGTCGCGAGCGCCCAGAGCTGATCCATCCGGACCAGCGGCCTCACCGGATGCCGGTGGCCGGCGCACCACTCGCGAACGCGTTCCTCCGACCGGAAGAAGAGCATCGTGCTTCAAGTGAACACGATGTCGTCCCACCAGTGCGCCGCCGGGACGAGGCAGTGAAACAGCCAGTCCGACGGCCCGGGGCCCTCGAGTCCAACGTCGAGATGGAGTGGCTCGTGAGTCTGTTCGCACCGGGAGGTCACCTGGCCCGGCCGGCGTAACGCCGCGGGTATCCCGAGCGCGTCCCACGCACAGTTCGCGAAATATGCGACCCCGTCGACCTCGACCCGGTGCTGCGTCGGGACTCCCGAGAACGGGGGCGCCATCCGGATCGACGAACCGTCCGACTCGAGCGCGAGGACCCGCTGCGTACGCAACCTCGGATATGCGTCGAGGATGTCCTCGACGCCCGCGCCCGCCCGCTCGGCCACCGCCTGCGGTGACGGCCGGCGTCCCGTTTCGGCGAAGTGCGCGTAGATCGCCAGCTTGATGGCGGTATCGAGGTCCATCGTTCCCTCCCCGCCGGTCGTCAGCCCCTCACGAACGCGGGCGTGGGGTGCAGCTCCCGGATCTCGGACACGCCATCACCCGCGACCGCGATGAAGCGCTTGGTCCACACGATGGCTTCTTCCATCGACTTGGTCTCGATGATCGCGAATCCTCCGATGACCTCCTTGGTCTCCGTGAATGGCCCGTCGGTCACCGTGACGGCGCCCTTCGAGCGCCGGACACGCGCGCCGCGCTCACTCGGCAGGCAGCCTTCCGTCGCCACGAGCACGCCGGCGCCGGCCATCTCGGCGATCAGCCTCCCCATCGCCGCCATTTCCTCCGCGCCGGGCGGAGGTCCTTCGACCGCGCTGAAAATGCACAGGAATCTCATGACACGCTCCTCCGGCTGGTCTCCACCGCATCGAACATCGACCGTCGCCATTGTTGAGGCCACGCGCTACGCGGCCTCGCTCGTCTCGAGTCTAAGCGAAGCGGCCTCGCGCCTGCTCGGCAGGAGGACACCCAGCGTGCGGCTCGCGGGACGCAGCAGCCAGGACGCGACCGTCAGCACTGCCAACACGAGCGGGACAACGATGTCCGCCGCCCCATCCCCACTCGCGGCGTGCGAGAACGCCGCGCCCGTCAGGTCGAACATGATGCCGGCGTAAGCCCATTCCTTGAGGCGCGGGAGGCCCGGCGCGAACAGCGCCAGCACGCCCAGAAGCTTC
>CAYSWZ010000207.1:0-5623 GCA_964434945.1 uncultured bacterium
CGGAGGATGAGGTTGAGCTGCGCGGCGTGATGCTGGACATGCCGCATGTCGTAGAGACGAAGTTCAAACACGGACATCTCCCGCGCCGCCACCCCGCACCGCCCGCTGGCGCGCGCCTCGTCGAGCGACCGAAGCGCCCGGCGGAGCTTCGCGCGGCCGTGCGCGAGGTAGTCGAGAAGCTCCGGCTTCGTGTAGGCGCGCTCCGGGTAGACGCCGGCCGGGTCCATCTCGCCGAGCGTGAACGGCGCCGGCGGCGCGAATCCCACCTCGCTCTCCGACAGGTAGAAATCGAGCCAGAAGAGCGTGTGGAAGGCGAGATACCAGAATCGTTGCGGGACCGGCGTGACCGCTTCGTCCCAGACCGGCTCGGGGCAGGCGCGAATGGCATTCTCGAGCATGTCCAGCGCGGCGACGTACTGGCGCTCGAGGGACGCCTTCCAGTGCAGCGTCGCGGGCGGCATTCCGGGCGGCGTCATTTCGGTCTCCCCTTCGGGCGCCGTTCGCGCCCCTTCCCCGGCGCGGCGAGGTCCAGTTCGTAGAGTGCCAGATCCTCGCCGTCCTCGGACCAGTGAATGAGCTTGTCGTATCGAAATCCCACGCTCTTGAGAACCTTCTGCGACGGGAGGTTCTCGAGGTTCGTGATCGCCACGAGCTTCGGCAGGTGGAACTGCTCGCGCGCCCGCTCCACGGCGGCCGCGGCCGCCTCGCGCGCGTAACCGTGGCCCCAGTGGCGGGAGAGGAACGCGAATCCCAGGTCCACGTGCTCGAGCGCCTGGCGCCGCACCAACCCGCACATGCCGATCGCCTCGCCCGAAGCGGCGAGTTCCACTCCCCACAACCCGAACCCGTTCTTGCCGTAGCTCGCGATCGGGCCCCGGGCGATGTAGTCGCGGGCATCCTCCAGGGAGTGCACCTTCCGGTCGCCGATGAACTGCAGCCACGCCGGCTCGTTCACGAGTTCCAGGATGAACGCGGCGTCGTCCGCGTCGAGCTCGCGCAGGAGCAGGCGTTCCGTCCGGCACACGATCATGGCCGCCCGGCGACACGCGCGAGCAGCTCGCCGAGGAGCGCGCGTCCCTCGGGCCAGGCTCCGTGCCCGGAGTCGGCGTTGATGTGGCCGGCGTCCCCGATGTCGGTGAATGTCGCGGTCCAGCGCCTCGCGAACTCGGCCGCGCGCGCGGGAGTCACGTACGGATCGTCGTGGCTCGTGACGACGTGCACGGGAAACGGGATCGGCCGCCCCGGGATCGGCGCGAACGGACGCAGCTCGGCCGGGCAGTTGAACGCCTCCACGTCGACCGGCGCCACGAGGAACGCACCCGCGGCCTTGCCCTTCCGGATCGCGGCCCACTTGACGATCGCGATGGCGCCGAGGCTGTGCCCGACGAGCACCGGCTTCACGCGGCACGTGCTCACGCGCCCGTCGATCGCCGCGAGCCAGTCCACCGGATTCGGGCGCTCCCAGTCACGTTGCATGACGCGCTCCCAATCGGGCTCGCCCGCCTGCCACAGCGTCTGCCAGTGCGCGGGCCCCGAGTTGCCCCAGCCGGGCACCATGAGCACTGGCGCGGCCGCCGCGGGCGGCATCAGGCGCGTCTCTCGGTGCCCACGATCCCGGGCCACAGCCGTTCGTGACCGGTGAATCTCGACGGATCCGACATGGTGTGCCTCCCGACTCGCACGGCGGCGCGTCCGCCGGGGTGCCGCGCGCGATACTATCGGATCGGTGCGACGTCCCGGAATCGTGAGACGCCCGCGCTGGCCCCCCCGGCCACAATCCCCTACCGTTCCCGCCATGTTCACCCGCAGCCGACAGCTCTTCTCCACCGGCATGTTCGCCGTGGACGCGGTGTTGATCGCGGGCGCCTGGCTGGGCGCCTACTGGCTCCGATTCCACGGGCTCGGCCTGCCGGCCCCGCTCGGGGTTCCGCCGCTCCGCCTCTACCTCTGGAGCGGCGCGGTGCTCACACCGACCGCGCTGCTGGTGCTGCGCACGTTCCGGCTCTACCGCTCGGCGCGCACCGGACGGCTCGGGTTCGAGCTGCTCGCCGTGGTGCAGGCCATGGTCGTGGTGGCCGCCATCGCCGGCGTGGGCTCGTTCTACGCGCGCGGCGAGCTGTCGCGCGCGGTCATCGCGCTCTTCCTCGGGCTCGCCACGTTCGCGCTGTGCGCCGTGCGCGTGGCCTCGCGGCTCGCGCTCCGAGAGCTGCGCCGCCGCGGGCACAACCTCCGGCACGTGCTGGTGGTGGGCACGGGCGAGCCGGCGCGCATGCTGCTGAAGAAGATCCGCCGGCACGCCGACTTCGGTCTCGCCGTGCACGGACTGGTGGCGGCGGACGCCGCCGATGCGGGGCGTTCGCTCTACGAGGTGCCGGTGCTGGGCGTGATCCCCGACCTGCCGCGGCTCGCCGAGGAGCACGGCGCCGAGGTCATCTACATCGCGCTCGAGCGGCGCGAATGGGAAGCCGAGGCCGAGGCGCTTTCGCTGCTCGCCGACTCCACCGCGGCCGTGCGCCTGGTGCCGGACCTGACGCAGGCGTTCCGCCTGAACCCGAGCGTCGAGGACTTCGACGGCATGCCGGTGGTGCTCGTGACGGAGAGCCCCGAGCAGGGCTGGAATGCCGTGGTGAAGCGCGCGTTCGACCTCGCCAGCTCCGGGCTCGGGTTGCTGCTCGTGTCGCCGCTCATGGCGCTCCTCGCGATCCTCGTCAAGCTCGACTCGCCGGGCCCCGTCTTCTACGCACAGGAACGCGTGGGCATGAACGGCCGCCGGTTCCGGATGATCAAGTTCCGCAGCATGCGCGTGGACGCCGACGCCCGCGGTGACGGCTGGACCGTGAAGGACGATCCGCGCCGCACGCCGCTCGGCTCGACGCTGCGCCGGCTCTCGCTCGACGAGCTGCCGCAGCTCTGGAACGTGTTCGTGGGCGACATGAGCCTCGTGGGCCCGCGGCCCGAGCAGCCGCGCTTCGTCGAGGAGTTCCGCGGCTCGATCCCGCGCTACATGCTCCGCCACCACGTCAAGGCCGGGATGACCGGCTGGGCGCAGGTCAACGGCCTGCGTGGCGATACACCGCTCGAGGACCGCATCCGCTACGACCTCTACTACGTCCAGCACTGGTCGCTGTGGTTCGACCTGCGGATCCTGTTCCTGACGGTCGCGCGCGTGTTCAAGGACGCGAACGCCTACTGAAGCGCCTGCCGTCGCTTCAGCGCCGCCGCCCGACCGCCTCGTCGTAGATCGCGCGCGTGCGCTCGGCGGTGCGGGCCCAGGTGTAGGTCGCGGCGCGCGCACGCCCGCGCGCGCCGAGCGTGGCGCGCCGCGGATCGTCGGCGAGCAGCTCCAGCACGCCCGCGGCCCACGCCTCGGGATCCCTCGGCGGCAGGAAGACGGCCGCGTCCCCCAGCACTTCGGGCAGCGAACCCGCATCGCTCGACAGCACCGGCACCCCGCACGCCATGGCCTCCAGCGGCGGCAGGCCAAAGCCCTCCGCGAGCGACGGCTGGACCACGAGCGCCGCACCCGAGTAGAGACAGCTCAATGCGACCTCGTCGTGCACGTCGCCCGAGAACCGGAGCGAGTCGTCCACGCCGAGCTCGCGCGCGAGCCGGGCGAGAGGCGAGTCCTCGCGCCACGGCGGGCCCGACAGCACGAGCGGCGGGCGATCCCCGGGCGGGAGGACGCCCCACGCGCGCACGAGCAGCTCCAGGTTCTTGTGCCGCTTGCGGGCGCCCACGTAGAGCACGTACCCGGCGGGCAGCGCCCGATCGGTGCGGAACACCGCGATGTCCTCAGCGCTCGCGGGCTGGAAGCGCGGGGAAACACCGAGCGGCACCACGCGCACCTTCGCTTCGGGCGCGCCGAGGAGCTGGACGATGTCGCGCCGCGTGGCCTCGGAGTCCGCGATCACGACTGCGGCCCGGCGCGCGGCGAGTCCCGCCACGGCGCGCGCGTAGAGTCCCACGCCCGGCTTCTGGAAGCGCGCAAAGCGGACGTGGATCAGGTCGTGGATCGTCACCACCGACGGACCGCCCCAGCCGAGCGGCAGGGTGTAGTGCGGCGCGTGCAGGAGCTCGGCATGCGCACGGCGCGCCGCGGCGGGCACGACCAGGTGCTCGGCGAGCCCGTACTTGCCCGCGCGGACGGCGACCTCGCGAACCGCGCCGGGCCAGCGCATGGCGCCGCGCTGCGCCGGGTCCACGAGCACGGTCCACTCGTCCTCCGGGCAGGCCACCGCCAGTGCGCCCACGAGCCCGCGGATGTACGTGCCGATGCCGCCGTCGTGGAGCTTTCGCGCATCCACCGCGACCCGGAGCGACCGCTGGTTCAAGCGGCGCCCGCCTTCGCCCGCGCGGCGGCACGGTACGCGAGCACGGTGGCGTCCGCGGTGCGCGTCCAGGTGAACGATGCAGCCCGGGCGAGGCCCTGTGCGCGCAGCCACGCGCGCAGCGGTTCGTCGTCGAGCGCGCGCGCGAGCGCGGCGGCGAAGGCCGCGACGTCGCCGGGAGGCACGGTGAGCGCCGCATCGCCCAGCACCTCGCCGAGCGAGCCGCCGGTGGTGCTCACCACGGGCGTGCCGCACGCCATGGCCTCGAGCGGCGGCAGGCCGAATCCCTCGCAGCGGGACGGGAACGCGAACACCCGCGCCGCGGTCAGCAGCATGGCGAGGTGATTGAGCGGCACGAACTCCAGCACGCGCAGAGCGTCCGTGATCCCGAGCTCGCGTGCGCGCTGCTGGAGCGCCGGGTACTCGGGCGCGCGCAGCACGTGACCGGCGAGCACCAGCAGCAGCGGCTCGCTGCGCCCGGCTCGCAGCCGCGCGAACGCCTCGAGCAGCATGGGGACGTCTTTCCGGGCGTCGATCCCGCCCAGGTACAACACGAACGGCGCCGCGAGGTCGTGGAACTTCCGCACCGCGGCCACCTCGAGCGGGCTCGCCGCGGTGAAGCGGGCGTTGACGCCGAGCGGCGCCACGAACACACGCTCCGGCGCGACCGCGTGCCGCGCGAGGAGATCGGCGCGCGTCGCGTGCGAGTCGGCCACCAGCACGTTGCCGTTGCGGATCGCCATGGCCTCCAGGCCCCGGGCCGTGCGATAGCCGAGGCTCCCGTGCTTGGCGTAGAGCGCGGCCAGCTGCTCGAGGATCAGGTCGTGGACGGTGATCACGCTCCGCCGCGGCGGGAACGCCGGCGCGTGCACGTGCGCGAGCCAGTGGAACACGTCGTGGAAGCGGCTCGCCGCCGCCATCGGCACCGTGAGCTGCGAGCTCAGCCGGTCGCGCATCGGCAGCCACAGCCGCGCGTAGTGCCGGACCGTGACCCCCGGGGGCACGAACCCCTTCGGCACCGCCGGAAGTGCGGGCTCGAGCCAGAGCGTGAGCGCCACGTCGCGCCGCACCGCGAGCGCGCGCATGAGTTCGCGCGCATAGACCCCGATGCCGCGGCCCGAGTCCTCGCGAAAGCCGCCCTGCAGCGATCGCCCATCGAGTCCCACGCGCAGCACGCGCGGTCCGTCTGACGGCGCGAGGACCGGGGGGCGCGCTTCGGTCGGCGCCGGCGGCCCGGACGGCATGGGGAGCGCGGGCGGCACGAGGGCCTCGGGATCGATCGCGAGCAGCGGCGG
>CAYSWZ010000208.1:0-28371 GCA_964434945.1 uncultured bacterium
CGCTGCCGAGCCACAGCACGCTCTACTTTGCCGGTATCCCCGCGTTCGCTTCATGGCAGTCAGGCAACGGTGCGCTCGTGCGATGGGTCTATCGCGACAGCACGCTGAAGTCCTTCTTCTTCGCGGACTTCTCCCTAGAGCGCGCGCGTTCGGGTGAGGTGTTCTTCTTCACCGCGCATGGCGATTCGCTGATCGAGGCACCCGGACGTGCCGAGGGGCTGTTCATGGTGGCGACCGGCCAGCTCCTGTCGGAGCACTACCAAACCGCCATGGATGCGATCACGTGCTCGCTCGATGCCCGACCGACGGAGCAGAGCCTCCACTACTGGCGCGCGTGGCTCGGACTCGCATTAGGAGACAGCGCAGGCTTGGGGAAGGAACTTCTCGCGGCGGGCTGCACACTCGGGCCAGCGCCGAGTGTGGCGATCGCCGACGCCCGGCGACGTATCGATAGCGGTGACGCGGCCGGCGCCATGGGAGTCCTCACGAGCGGCGTCCGGCAGCACGCGCTCGATCCGCAGATGCACCAGTTGCTCGCAGAGTTGGCGATGAAGGTCGCACCGAACTCGAGTGGTGGCGCGATGGAGGCTCTCGCCGCACGATTGCTCTCGCCGGAGGACCCTCGAGCCTGGCGACTGTGGGCGCAGGCGCAAGTGGATGGTAACCACTCGACTGAAGCGTACGCCTCGCTCACGCGCTACTTCGAGCTCGCAGGCCCCGAAGCGCGGAAAGACGCGCAGGACGTGCAGCTGTTGGAGCGACTGCGACAGGGGCTCCCCGGCGGGCGACTTGCCCAGGTCGAGCTGCAGCGCCGCCCAACTCCGCGTTAGGGTTCAGGCGTCGCAGGAGGCTTGTTTCGGGTGCCGGGACTTCGGTAAGCACTCTCGTACCGGTGACGTCGGCCATGAGCCGGGCGAAATCTGTCTCGAGCGCAGCCCCATGACGGCGCGCCAAGGCGTCAAGATCACTCTGTCGCAAGTGGGGTTGACCGAGGGGGATTTCCAGGCGAGTTGCGGTTCAAATCCGGCGTCTCAGCCTCCGCGGCCCTCGCTCCTACCTCGAACTCGCCAGCGATCGCCCGCCGTCGATCGGCATGCACGCGCCCGTGATCCAGCCCGACTCCTTCGAGAGCAGGAACAGGATCAGCGCCGCCACCTCCGCCGGCTGCCCGACCCGGCCCAGCGGGTGGGTGGACTTCCCGCGCTCGAGGAAGGCGGCGTAGTCGGCGACGGCGTTGTTCACCGTGTGCAGCTCGGTCACCACCACGCCCGGGTTGACGGCGTTGACACGCACGCCGTGCGGGGCGAAGTCGAGCGCGGCGCAGCGCGTGATCATGTCCACCGCGGCCTTGCTCACGCAGTAGGCGGCGAGACCTGCGTAGGGCCGCGAGCCGGCCACGGACGAGAGGTTCACCACGCTGCCCTGCTTCTTCTTCAGCGCCTCGGAAGCCGCGCGCGTCATGAGATAGATCGAGCGGGCGTTGCTGTTCATCACGCGGTCCCACTCGGCCGGCGCCGTGGCGTCCACCGCGCCGTTACCGATCACGCCGGCCGCGTTCACCAGGCCGTCGAGCCCGCCGAATGCGTCATCACAGGCCGACGCCCAGCGTGCACAGATCGCCTCCTCGCGCACGTCGCCTTCGAGCAGCAACGTGCGCCCCTCGGAACGCCCCACGGCAGCGGCCACCTCGTCGAGGCGCGCGCGGCGGCGGCCGGCGAGCGCGACGTTCGCGCCCTCGGCGCCGAGTGCCAGCGCGCAGGCGCGGCCGATGCCGCTCGAGGCTCCGGTGACGAGGACGGATTGGCCGGCGAAGCGCTTTGCGTCAGGCATGGCGGATGGGCTCCGTAAGGGTTGGAGTTCTCTCGAACGCCCGGGAAGTTACCTGACCGAAGCGCGCGGCGCCTCCGCCGCGGGGAGGCGGCCAAGGAGCCTCAGCAGGCCATCGAGAATGGTCAACGGATGCGGCGGGCAGCCGGGAACGTACAGGTCCACGGGGACGACCGACGCGGCGCCATCCGTCACCTGTGGCAGGCCGACGAACGGGCCGCCCGCGATGGCGCATGCGCCCACTGCAATGACGATCTTCGGAGCCGGGACCGCCTCGTACGTGGCCCGGAGTGCGCCGCGCATGTTCCGCGTCACCGGGCCGGTGATGAGCAGGCCGTCCGCGTGCCGGGGCGAAGCGACGAACTGGATGCCGAAGCGGCCGAGGTCCCAGCCGATCGTTCCGAGCACGTTCGTGTCCGCCTCGCAGGCGTTGCAGCCGCCGGCGCTCACCTGCCGCAATCGCAGCGAGCGCCCGAACATCCGGCGCAGGTTGTCGCTCAGACCGGCAGCGAGCCGGAGTTCCTCCTCTCCGGGCTCGCCGATCACCAGGTCCTGGCGCCGGCTCGCGGCCAGCCGATGGTCGCCGGTTTTCGTGATGGCGCCGGTCGGGCACGTCTCGACGCACGCGGAGCAGAAGATGCAGCGGCCGAGGTCGAGCGCGACCGGTTCGCCGTGCGGGCGACGGATGGCCTCGGTGGGACAGATCGCGACACACGCGCTGCAGCCTTCCGTGCACTTCGCCCCCTCCACGCGCAGCGCGCCGCCATCAAGCTCGGGTAGCACGGGCGCCGGCCCGTCCGGATAGCGCATCGTCTCGCAGCCGCGCTTCAGGCGGTGGTCGAGGATTCGAATGAGTTCAGCCACGGTGGGACTCCGTTCGCCCACGGCTCCGGGCATGTGGGCGGTTCACAGGTCCACCCCGCAGTAGGACAGGTTGAAGCTCTTGTTGCAGATCGGGAAGTCCGAGATCGCCTGGCCGCGCATCGCCAGCGCGAGCCCGGCCCAGTTGTGGAACGAGGCGTCCACGATCTTGTAGCGCCGGAACCGGCCCGCGCCGTCGGTCAGCGCGACGTGACACACCTCGCCGCGCCAGCCCTCCACCATCGCGACGGCCAGCGTGTGCGGAACCGGAGAGGCGAGAGCAGAGACGACCTCGCCCTCGGGCGCCGCGCCGATCTGCTCCGCGATGAACGCACCCGAGCGCTGGATCTCGAGCAGGCGCACGCGGGCCCTCGCGAGGACATCGCCGCCCGGCCACACGGCCACCGGCAGCTGCGCGAATCGATGCCAGCCGGCGGCATGATCGAACCGCACGTCGCGCACGAGACCGCACGCGCGCGCGACCGGTCCCACGAGCCCCAGGTCCTCCGCCATCTCCTGGGACAGCGCACCCGTTGCCTCGAAGCGCGTGCGTACCGAGGAATCCTTCAGCAACCACCCTGCCGCCTCCTCTGCTTCAGCCATGGCAGCGCGCAGGCCGTCCTGGAGCTTCTTGGCCCGCGGGTCCTCGAGATCGAACCCGGAGCCGCCCGGACGGACGAGCCCGCGGCCGAAGCGATTGCCGCAGAGGAGCGCGGTGAGATTGAGGAAGTCGCCGCGGATCTTGCCGCAGGCCGCGGCGGTCGGCAGGAACGCCACGTCTCCCGCGAGCGCTCCCAGATCTCCGGTGTGATTGGCGAGCCGTTCGAGCTCGAGCGCCAGCGCGCGCAACCACTGGGCCCGGAGCGGCGCCTCGCCGCCCGCGAGCGACTCGAGCACCAACGCATATGCCGTGGCGTGCGCGATAGTCGCGTCACCCGCGACGGTCTCCATCTGGCTCCTCGTCGCCCGATGCGGCCCGCCGGGCAGCGCCTCCTCCACGCCGCGATGCTGGTAGCCGAGCGCGATCTCCAGGTGCAGCACCTCTTCGCCCGCGCACTGGAACCGGAAATGGCCCGGCTCGATGATCCCGGCGTGCACGGGCCCCACGCCGACCTCGTGCACTTCACCCCCCTCGACGCGGAAGAACTCGCCTGCGGCCGGTCGCCCACCGTGGCCGTCTCTCACCGGCTTCAACCATGGGTGACCTTCGGGAACGAGCCCGTGCTGTTCCCACACTTCGCGCTCGAAGAGGTGCGCCTGCGGCCGGCGCGGGGTCAGTGATGGGTAGCTCCCCGTGATCGGCGCGCTGCGACCCACCGCGAGCGCGTTGTCCGAGTCGTTCGCGAGCACGGCGACGAGCCGGGTCGCTCCTCCCTCGGGGACGCCGAACCACGCGCACAGCCGGGCGCCGCGTTCGAGTGCGTCCGCCGTGGCCTCCACGAACGCGTCGGCGGGCCACTCCGGAACGTCCGGCCACGGCACACTCGTGGCGTTGACCAGTTGCGCGAATTCCCGGGTCGGGCTCATGGCGTCGGGAACAGCGCGCTCGCTGCGGCGGTCCAGGCTTCACGCAGCGGACGGGGAGTCGCCAGCCCGAGCCACACCGAACAACCCAGAAGGAAGAGCGGCGCGAGCAGGATCGCCGCGCGCTCGTGGAAACGCTCGTGCGGCATTCGTGCGCCTGCTCGCGGGCGGCCGTCCACGATCGCGAACACCAGCCGCGAGAGTCCGAAGAAGGCGATCAACAGGCAGCCGAGGAGTGCCGCGATCGCGAGGCCCTGCCCCGACGCGAGCCCCGCACGCACGATGCGCAGTTCGCTGAAGAACGGTCCGAACGGTGGGAATGCCGTCACGGCGAGCATGCCGATCACGAAGATGCCGGCCGACACCGGCGTGAGCAACCCGACGCCGGCCACTTCGTCCAGGGTCCTTCCACCCGTGGCGCGCCGGATGTTGCCCGCGCTCAGGAACAGCGCGCCCTTGGTGAGAGCGTTGGTCCACACGTGAAACAACGCGGCCCACACGCCCGGCCCGCCGAGCGCGGCGCCGATCGTGAGGATGCCCATGTGCTCGACGCTCGAGTAGGCGAGCATCCGCTTGAAGTCGCGCGTGACGAGCAGGAACAGCGCGGCCACGAGCGTCGAGAACAGCCCGAGCGCCAGCAACGTCCGGCTCGCCGTCGCGCCGGCGCCGGCCGCATCCACCACCTGCCGCACGCGCAGCACCGCAATGAACGCCACGGTGGTCATGCCACCCGCGAGCATGGCGCCGATGATGCTGGGCGCCTCGCCGTAGGCATCCGGCTTCCAGGTGTGCATGGGCGCGAGTCCCATCTTGGTTCCGTACCCGGCGAGGAGCAGCACCCACGCGATCAGCACCCACGAGTGCGACAGCGCGGGCCCGCGCGCGACGAGCGAGGCGAACGTGAGGTCGCCGCCCCCACCGGCGTGCAGCGAGGCGTAGCCGAGACAGAACGAGCCCAGCAGCGCGAGTGCGAGCCCCGTGCCGCCGATGAGCAGGTATTTCCAGGTGGCCTCGAACGCGCGGGCCGAGCCGTTGAAGTGCAGCAGCGGAACGGTGGTGAGCGTGGCCAGCTCCGCCGCCACCCACAGCAGGCCGAGGTGCTGCGCCTGGAGCGCGAGGCTCATGAGACCCAGCAATGCGAGCAGCGCGCCCACGAACACCCGGTTCGGCCGCTCACTGCGGAGCCGCAGGTACGGGATGCTGTGGACCGAGCAGGCGAGGAACAGCAGCGAGATCGAGGACAGCACCGCGCGGGCGACCGGATCGAAGGCCAGCCACGCGCCCGGCATCACCACCGGTGGCGCCAGCAGCAGCTCGAGCGCGAGCGCCGCGTGCGCCACGCCCGTCACGGGCAGCAGCCATGGCCGGGTGCGCTCCCACGGCCACGTGAACGCCACCGCCGACGCCGCGAGCGGCACCAGGACGAGCGCCAGTTCCATCATTCGTGGAGCGCCGTCAGCTTGCGGGTGTCGAGCGAGTCGAACTCGCGCTGGATGCGATCCACGACGATCCCGATCACGAAGATCGCCACCGTGAGGTCGAGCAGGATACCCGCCTCGACGATGAGCGGGGTCGAGCTGATCAGCAGCATGCCGAACAGGTAAATGCCGTTCTCCAGGATCAGGTAGCCGCACACCTGCGAGATGGCCTTGGCGCGCCCGAGCAGCATCAGCAGGCCGCAGACCACGGTCGCGAACGACCCGGGCACGAGCAGCGACGTCACGTGCTCCGGGCGGAGCGGCAATGCTCCCGACATCGCGACGGCCGCGATGGTCGCCGCCGCGCCGAGGAGGAGCGACGGAATCGGCCCGATCAGGGGCTGCGCTTCGCGGTCGATCTGCGCCGCGCGCAGCGCGTGCCGCAGCATGCCGGGGATCACGAAGCCCTTGATCGCGACGGTGAGCGCGCCGACGATGAACGCACGCCAGTCCCACTCGTGCTTGAGGAGCATCGGCAACAGGCCGAGGACCATGCCCTGGAGCGCAGCGGCACGGATGATCGAGGGCAGGCGCGTGCTCGCGAGCGCGATGAGGTTCAGCCCGAGCGCCACCGCCACGAGCAGGTTCAGCGTGCCGCTCACGTGCCGCTCCCCCGCCATGCCGCGAGCAGGGCGAACAGGCACAGGAGGAACGCCGTGGTGAGCAGCAATGGCACGCGCCGGAACGCCAGGCGCGCGGTGGCGGATTCCACCGCGCCGACCGCGCAGGCGATGACGAGCACCGCGCCGGCGAGCGCGGCCGCCGCGAGCAACGGCGGCATCTCCCCGATCGGCAGCACGGCCTCGGCCAGCAACACGCTGAAGATCAGGAGCTTCAAGGCGGCCCCGTGCAGGATCACCGCCAGCGGTGGACCGCTGTGGTCGAGCACCATGACCTCGTGGATCATGGTGAGTTCGAGATGCGTGTTCGGATCGTCGAACGGCACGCGGCAGTTCTCCGCCAGCAGCACGGCGAACAATCCGCCGGCCAGCAGGACGGCGCCCGCGCCCGCCGAGGGCGCGAGCATGGTGGTGAGCGAGACGCTGCCGCTCTGCGCCGCGAGCGTGAGCAGCGCAGTGAAGATCGCGACCTCGGTGAGGACCGCGTAGCTCACTTCCCGCGCCGCGCCCATGCCTTCGAACGCGGAACCGGTGTCCAGGGCGGAGAGCGCCATGCAGAAGCGGGCGAGCGCCAGCAGCCCGACGAACAAGAGAACGTCGCCGCGGAACGCGAGCGCGGGGTGCGCGGGCCCGAGCGGCAGCACGAGCGCAGCGCCGAGGAGTGCGACCCACGTGATCGCGGGCCCTGCGACGTGGATGGGCGAGACCGTGGTGCTGAGGACCACCCCCTTTCGCCACAGTCGCGCGAGATCGAAATAGGCTTGGAGTATGGATGGTCCGCGACGACCCGCGACCCATGACTTGACGCGCTGGATGATCCCCGGCAGGAGCGGCGCGAGCAGCACCCAGACCATGAGTTGCAGGAGCATGCCGAGCCAGCGGATCACCGCGCGCCTCCCGCGAGCACCAGCAGCGCGAGCCCCGCGAGGCCCACGACCAGGTAGAGGATGTAGGCCTGCAGGCGACCGTGCTGGAGCCCGCGCGCCGATGCGGACACGGCCATCACGACGCGGGTGGCCGGACCCACCACCTGGTCGAGGACGGTCTCGGGTGTGTGCTCCGTGAGGCTGGCGTGCGCCGGGAACAGCCCTTCCGGCAGGCGCGCGTGGCGCTCCGGGCGGAGGATCCAGCCGAACCAGCTGGTGAGGATGCTCGCGAAGGAACCCGCCGTGTACTGCATGCGCGGGCTCGGCGCCTCGTAGGCGCAGCCCCAGGTCGCCGCGCGCGTGACACCGTTCGTGCGGACGCGCAGCCACAGGCCGCCGATCGCGACGGCCGCGAGCAACACCAGGCCGACCCCGGCGATGCCGACGGTCACCAGCGCTGCCGGGAGCGGGAGTTCAGCGCCTGCCGGCGTCCACGCGCGTGCCGCGCTCTCGATCGCCGGCCAGAACAACATGGGAGCCACGCCGATCGCCACGCACATCGCGGCGAGCCCGAGCATCGGGACACGCATGAGCCAGCCGCACTCGTGCGCGCGCTCGGCGTCCGGCGTCCGCGGCTGCCCGAGGAACACGATGCCGCAGACCTTGACGAAGCACGCCAGCGCGAGCGCGCCGGTCATGCCGAGCAGGATCACGGCGGGAACGCCCGCCCAGGCGGCGGGCCCGTTGAGCGTGACCGCGTCGAAGAGCCCGAGGAACACGAGCCATTCGCTGATGAACCCGTTCAACGGCGGCAGGCCCGAGATGGCCGCAGCGCCGAGCACGAAGCATCCCGCGGTCCATGGCATCGCGCGCCAGAGTCCGCCCAGCCGGCTCATCACGCGCGTCCCGGTGCCGTGCTGCACGGAGCCCGCGCCGAGGAACAGCAGCCCCTTGAAGAGCCCGTGATTCCAGACGTGCAGGAGAGCCCCCGCCAGCGCGAGACGGCCCCACAACGGATCGCCGTGCTGGGCCGCCAGCATCGCGAAGCCCAGGCCGATCAGGATGATGCCGATGTTCTCCACGCTGTGATAGGCGAGCAGGCGCTTGAGATCGTGCTGGCCGAGCGCGAACGCCACGCCGAGAACGGCGCTCGCCACACCTGCCCCGGCCACCACCCACGCCGCCGCATTCGGCACCACCAGCCAGCCACTGAAACGCATGAGGCCGTAGATGCCGAGCTTGAGTGCGACACCGGAGAGCATGGCGGAGACGTGACTCGGCGCGTTCGCGTGCGCCGAAGGCAGCCAGACGTGGAGCGGGAACACGCCGGCCTTGATGCCGAATCCGACGAGCGCGAGCCAGTAGAGCGGTGCGAGATCGGCACGATTCCGCAGCGGCCCGAGTTCCCAGCTTCCCGTACGGGCCGCGAGCGCGCCGAAGAACGCGAACAGGCACACCATGCTGGCATGCGACGCGGCGAGGTAGAGCCAGCCTGCCGCGCGAGCCTCGTGCCGCTGACGCTCGAGTGAGATGAGAAAGTAGGCGCTGACGGTGAAGATCTCCCAGCCGATGAGGAAGTGGAGCCCGTTGGCCGAGAGCAGCACCCAGCCCATGCCGAGCAGCATCAGGTTCCACCACGCGCGTCCCGCCGGCGCCGAGCGCGGATGCGCGCGGTCGGTCCAGTAGCCGCGCGCGTAGAGGCTGGCGACGCCGCCGAGAAGCGAGAGCAGCGCGAGGAAGAACGCGCTCAACCCATCGAGGCGCATGTGAATCGCCTCCTCGCCGAGCGCCAGCCGCGATCGCCAGATCCACTCCCCGTCCGATCCGAGGAGCGAGACCGCCGCCGCCAGCCCGCTCGCCGTGCCGATGAGCGTGACGATCAACCACAGTCGGGGCGCGCGCCAGGCCGCGACGATGCCGGTGAGCAGCCCGGCTGCCGCGACGAAGAGCAGCGCCCCCGTGGTCACGCCCTCGCTTCCCCGGTGGCAGCGCCGGCGCCGGGCTCCACGCTCCGGGCGAGCGAGGCGAACAGGACCGCATCCGGCGCGGCGTCGAGCACGAGCCGGCGCAATCCACCGCGGGTGAGCGCGGCGCTCAACTGTGCGAGCAGCTCGAGATGGGCGCGCGGGGACGGTGCGATGAAGAAGAGGAGCCTCGTCACCGGGTGATTGTCAGGGCCCGGCTCGCTCGGCTCCAGGGCGTCGCGCAGGAACAGCATCGCGAGGATCCCCGATTCGCGTCCGAGCGCCACGGGCACGCGCAGGTGCGGGAGCGCAAGGCCGCCGCCGATCGGCGCCCAGACGATCCCGCCGGGTGACCGGACGCGCTGCAGAAGCAACTGCCGGACGGCCGGAGTGGCGCCCGGCAATCGCCCGACCACCGTCTCGAGAACACCCTGCAGCTCGAGTGAGCCGACGTCGCGCCAGATGCCGCCCGATCGCAGGAGGGGTTCGAGTTGCCGCCCCTGGTGCGGGACCTCCGGCGCAAGAAAACCGACCTTGGACGCCAGTCCGCGCTGCGCGGCCCATGTCGCGACCTGCGCCCGATCGAACAAGAGGTGGCCGCGTTCGGGCACGTGCGGCAGGCCCTCGTTCCGGACCCAGCCCTCGATGACCGACTCGGCGACCCCGAACGACTCGGCGAGCTGCACGACATTCAGGTACATGGTGGCGCTGGCCTCGCTCGCGCTGGGCGGATCAAGGAACCGCTCGCCGGGCGAACACCGTGGCTCCCTTCACGCATCGTCCCGCGACGACTCGGTACACGGTCCCTCTTCGAGCGCACGACGTGATCCGCAGGCAGGCCGGAGGACCGTGGCGGCGGCTGGTGAGCGGCGTAAAGACATAATTGCGTACTTGCGAATGTACTTAACTTCGCATACTATCGCACAAGTGAGCCAGGTCCGCCAGTTGAAGGCCAGCATCTTCCAGGCGCTCGCGCACCCGACGCGGCTGCAGATCCTCGAGGTCCTGCGCGACGGGGAGCTCTCCGTGGGTGCGATCCGCGCGAGGGTCCACCTGGACCAGGCCAATCTCTCCCAGCATCTGGCGAAGCTGCGGCTCGGAGGCCTGGTGGCGAACCGCAAGGAAGGCAACCAGGTCTTCTACTCGGTGCGCGATCCGATCCTGTTCGACGTGCTCGATCTCGTTCGCCGGTTCGCGACGGCCCACCTGCACGAGCACGCGGCGTTGCTGGCCAAGTTCAAGGATGAGGAGCCGCCCCGCTGACACTCGGGATCCGGCTGGATCACGAGCCGCAACCCACCTTGTCCGCTCTCCCCCCGTCGCCGTATAACTCCCGACCACATCCCCGCGTGCGGCGGCTCCGCGATGCGGGATCCTCCTCGACTCGGACCACGGAAGGTTCATGCTCCTCGCCGACCTCGACGGCGCCCTGATGGCAACGGCGATCGGGGCGTTGGCGGGCTCGGCGCTGTTGCCTCTGCTCGCGTCGCTCCTTCCCCGCGTACCGGGCTCGCTGCGCGTGACCGCGCCACGCTGGCTGGCTGTGCTGGGATGCCTCGCGACCGCATTGCTCGGCGCCGTCGGAATGGCGAATCGCGCGCCCAGCGTGCTCGAGTGGTGGCCCGGCTTCCCATCGCAACCGTTCACGGTCGCCGCCGACACGCTGTCCGCCCCGTTCCTCCTGATTCTCGGGCTCGTGGGCGGCATGTCGTTCGCGTCGCTCGACGGGCGTGAACAGGGCGGCGGGGCGCGGGCGCGCCTGGCGCTGCAGGCGGGCTTCACGCTCGCCATGCTCGGAGCGCTGGTCGCGCAGCATGTGCTGCTGTTCCTGCTCGCGTGGGAGGGCATGACGCTCCTCTCGGCGCTGCTCGTGGCGCACGACGCGGGGAGCGCCCGGGCGCGGCGCGCGGCGTTCACCTACCTGGCGCTCTCCCACGCCGGCACGGCGCTCGTGGCGTTCGCGCTCCTCACGTTGTCGGCCCGCGCGGGCGGCTTCACGTTCGACGCACTCGCGCTGGCGTTCCGGCACCAGCCGCCTGCCGAGGCGGCTCGGCTCGCGTGGCTCCTGACGCTCGGCTTCGCGGTCAAGCTCGGCGTGGTGCCGCTCCACGTCTGGCTGCCGCTCGCCCACCCCGAGGCGCCGCCGAGCACGTCCGCGATGCTGAGCGGCGCGATGGTGAAGCTGGGCCTCTATGGCATGCTGCGCTTCGCCTGGCAGCTTCCCGGCTCGCCGCCTCCCCACTGGGGAACGGCGCTCCTGCTCGCCGGCATCGCCACAGCGCTCACCGGCGCGCTCTACGCCACGGTCGAGAGCGATGCCAAGCGGCTGCTCGCGTGGTCCACCGTGAAGCACGCCGGGCTCCTGACGCTCGCCACCGGGCTCGCCGCGCTGCTCGCCGCGAGCGGTCGCGCCGACCTCGCGGGGCTGGCGATGGCCGCGGTGTTCATCCACGCGCTCGGGCACGGGCTCGCGAAGAGTGCGGCCTTCCTCGCGATCGGCGAGGCCGTGCACGCTGCGGCCGGCTCGCGAAGCCTCGAATCGCTCGGCGGGCTCGCCGTCCGCATGCCCGGCGTGTCGATCGCCGCGCTGCTCTCGGTGCTGGCCCTGGCCGGCCTGCCGCTCTTCTCGTGCTTCGCCGGCGAGTGGCTCACCTACCAGGCCCTGATCCTCGGCTACTCGGCAGGCGCGGGCGAGTTGCGGCTGCTCGCGCCGTTCGCCGGCGCCGGGTTGGCGCTCGCCAGCGCGCTCGCGCTCGCGGCCATGGTGAAGCTCTACGGCATCGCGTTCCTCGGCCGCCCGCGGAGCGGGTCGGCCGCGGCCGCGCACGACGCGCCTCCCGCGGTCTCGCACGCGCTGTTCGCGGCCGCGCTGCTGCCGCTCGCGGTGGGCATCGGCGCCCCGTGGATTGTGGCCTGCTTCTCGCGGCCGCTGGCGCTCCTCCTGCCCGGATTCGACGCCACCACGCTCGCGGGCGCGGGCGGTTTCACGCTCGAGCCGGCGGGGCTCGCGCGCTCGAGCGTGTCGCCGTTCGCCGTGGCGGTGATGGTGAGCCTGTTCGGAGCGTTTGCGGTGCTGTGGCTCAGGGGCCACGGCGGCGCGAAGCCGGTGCGGCGCGCGCCGTCATGGGCGTGCGGTGCGAAGCTCGATGCCCGCATGCAGTATTCTGCGCTCGGCTTCACCAAGCCCCTGCGACTGGTGTTCAAGCCGGTGCTGCTCCCGGAGAGCGAACTGGAGGTGCTGGAGGAAGGCTCGCCCTACTTCGTCCGGAAGCTCCGACATCGTTCGGTCGTCCCGCAGCGGATCGAGCGCGCGATCTACGCGCCGGTGGTCCAGGCGGTGCTGTGGACCAGCGAGCGGGCGCGGCAGCTCCAGGCCGGGAGCCTGCACCTCTACCTCGGCTACCTGCTCGTCACGCTCGTGGCCCTGCTGCTGTGGGCGCGATAGATGGGTGATCTCCTGCTGGTGGTCGGCCAGACGGCGCTGCTGGTGGTGCTGGCGCCGTTGTGGGCGGGGCTCGTGGCGGCGATGAAGGCGCGGCTCCAGATGCGGCGCGGCGCTCCGGTCTGGCAGCGCTGGCTCGATCTCGTGAAACTGTCGGCGAAGGAGACCGTGCTGAGCGAGGATGCCTCGCCGCTGGCGCGCGTCGCGCCCTACGTCGTGCTCGCGGCGTCGTTCACGGTGTGCGCCTGGACGCCGGTGCTGGCGACGCGCGACGGCCTGGGGTTTGCGGGCGATCTCGTCATGACCGTGGCACTGTTCGCGGCCGTGCGCGTGCTGATTGCGCTGCTCGCACTCGAATGCGGCACGGCGTTCGGCGGCATGGCCTCGAGCCGACACCTGGCCCTCTCGGCGCTCGGCGAGCCGGCGCTCATCATGAGCGTGTTCACGCTCGCGATCGGCGCCGGCAGCACGCAGCTCTCGCGCATCAGCGCCTCGGTCGCCGCCGCGCCCGGGCAGTGGCTCTCGCCCTCGCACCTGCTGGCGCTCACGGCAATGTGGCTCGTGGTGCTGGCCGAAACCGGGCGCGTGCCGGTGGACAACCCGGTCACGCACCTCGAGCTCACCATGGTGCACGAAGGCATGGTCCTGGACGTGTCCGGCCGCCACCTGGCGCTGCTCGAGTGGGCCGCGCACGCGCGCACGCTCGTGCTGCTCACGCTCGTCGCGAACCTCTTCGTCCCCTGGGGCATCTCGGCCGGCTCCGCCCCGAAGGCGCTGCTGTTCGCGCTCGCGGCGTGGCTCGTCAAGCTCACGCTGTTCGCCGGGGTGGTCGCGGTCACCGAATCGGTCACCGCGCGCATGCGGCTCTTCCGCGTTCCCGAGTTCCTCGGGATGGCGTTCCTGCTGGCGCTGCTCGCGCTGTCTACGGATTCGTTGCTGCGCGGATGAACCTGCTCCCGGACTGGCTGCCACGCAGCAACACGGTCAACCTCCTCGCCGGCGCGTTCCTGCTCTCGGCGCTGTTCATCGTGACGCGTCGCCGGCAACTCGACTGCGTGCGCGCCCTGCGCGGGAATGCCGTGGCGCTCGGGCTCATCGCGTTCACGGTCGCACTCGCCACGCGCACCTGGCACATCGCGCTCGCCGGCGCGCTGGCGCTGGCGGTCAAGGCGGGCGTGATCCCGGCCCTCCTCGCCGCGCGCGCGCGCCGCACCAGCGCCGCGAGCACCGATGTGCGCGTGCTCGTGAGCCTGCCCGCAGGGGCCCTGATCTGCGGCGCACTGGTGGTGCTGGCGTTCAGCCAGACCCGGGCGCTGTTCGGCACGCACGGCGACATCCTGGCCGCATGCCTGCCCGTCTCCGTCGCCGTCACCCTCATCGGCCTGTTCATCATGGTGACGCGCCGCCAGGCGTTGATGCAGGTCGTGGGGCTGGTGCTGCTCGAGAACGCCATCTTCCTCGCCGCGGTCTCGCTCACCTACGGCATGCCGCTCGTGGTGGAGATCGGCGTGCTGCTCGACCTGATGGCCGGTGTGGCCGTGCTGGGGCTGTTTGTCCAGCGGCTGGACGAAGCGCTCGGCGACGCCGACACCTCGTTCCTCACGAGATTGAGGGGCTGACGCAATGGCGTGGATCCTTCCGCTCGTGCTCCTTCCGCTGCTCGCGGCCATTGCGTGCCTGCTGCTCAGGGGCTCGGCGTGGATGCCGCGGGTGGCGCTCGCCGGTGCAGCGCTCACCAGTGTCGCGGCGTTCGCCTGTGCCGCGCGCGCCGTGATCGGCGGCGAGTTCCTGGCCGGCCGCGGTTACGTGCATGCCGACGGGCTCGCGGCGCTCGTGGTCGTGATCTGCGGCATCGCACTGCCGGCCGCGTTCGCCTACGGCCACGATTACATGCGCGTCCTGCCGGACCTCGAACCGGGCGACGCCGGCTGGGCGCCGGGCCGCTGGGAAGCGCTCGTGTTCGCGCTCGTGGCCAGCACGTTGCTCGCGGCGGTCGCCAACAACCTCGGGCTCCTGTGGGTGGCGCTCGAGGGGGCGACGCTGGCCTCCGCGGTGCTGGTGGGCTACTACCGCACCCACGACACGCTGGAGGCGGCGTGGAAGTACCTCGTGCTGTGCTCGGTCGGAGTTGCGCTGGCGCTGTTCGCCACCGTGCTCCTCTACTACTCGGCGGTGCCGCTCTTCGGCATGGGCGGCGGCGGCATGCAGTGGAGCGCGCTGCGCACCGTGGCCGGGTCGCTCGAGCCGCGATTCGTGAAGCTGGCGTTTCTCTTCGCGCTGGTGGGCTACGGCACCAAGGTCGGACTGGCGCCCATGCACTCGTGGGTGCCGGACGCCTACGGCCGCTCGCCCGCGCCCGCAACGGCGCTGCTGGCGACGGCCCTCTCGGCCGCGAGCATCGCCGCGCTGCTGCGCTTCTTCGCCATCGCGCGCGCTGCGCTCGGGCCCGTGTGGCCCGAGCACCTGATGGCACTGTTCGGCGGCATCTCCATGGTGCTGGCGGTGCCGTTCCTGCTGGTGCAGGGCGAATACAAGCGCCTGCTGGCGTGGTCCTCGGTCAAGCACACCGGCTTCGTGGTGCTCGCGGTCGGGCTCGGAACGCCGTTGGCGCTGTTCGGCGGGCTGATGCACATGCTCGTGCAATCGTTCGCCAAGTCGCTCGGGTTCATGCTCGGCGGCACGCTGCTGCGCGCCAGCGGCTCGCGCCGGCTCGACCACGTGTCGGGGGTGCTGGCGGCCGACCGCGGACTCGGGACGCTCCTGCTGGTTGCGGGCGCCGGCGTGGTGGGGCTTCCACCCGCGGGCACGTTCGTGTCGGAGTGGCTGGCGCTCGCGGGCGGCTTCGCGGGGCCGCGGCCGGCATATGCGATCGCCGCCCTGGCGGCGCTCGCGACCGGGTTCGTCGGCATCACGTTCCACTGGTCGCGCATGCTCATGGGGAAGCCGCGCGAGGGACTCGAAGGCGGGTTTCAAGACAGGCTTCCCCGCTCGGCCCGCGTGCCGATGTGGTCGCTCGCCGTGCTGCTCGTGACGCTCGGCGTCTGGCTGCCGGCGCCGGTGCGCGCGCTGATCGAGAGCGCGATGCGCTCGGTGCGGCCATGAGCTTCCGCGGCGGCGAGCTGTTCCCGCTCGACTCCGCGCTCCGCGGCATCCGCGAGCGCTTCTCCGACGCGGTCATCGACTCCGACCGCACCAGCCTCCGCGAGCGCACCGTGGTCGTGCCCGCGGCGCGCCTCGCCGAGGTCTCGCACGCGGTGGTGAACGAGTGGGGCGGCGCGTTCGTGACGCTGTTCGGGCTCGACGAGCTCGCCGAACACGGCCGCTTCCGGCTGCACGCGATGTTCAGCATGGCGCCCGAGGACGCGGTGCTGACGCTCGTTGCCGCGGTGCCCGGCGACGCGCCTGGCTATCCGGCGGTGAGCGCGCTGCTGCCGGCGGCGGCTTGGTGCGAGCGCGAGCTGCGCGACCTGCTCGGCGTCGAGCCGGGAGGCCATCCGGATCCGCGGCCGCTCGTGGCGCACGACGCATGGCCCGCGGGCGCGCACCCGCTGCGAAGAGGGTTTCGCTTGCCCGAGGTCTGGGACTGGGCGCCGCGCTTCACGGTGCCCCGGGTCGAAGGCGACGGCGTGTTCGAGATCCCGGTCGGGCCCATCCACGCCGGCATCATCGAGCCTGGGCATTTTCGCTTCTCGTCGGTGGGGGAATCGGTGCTGGCGCTGGACGTGAAGCTCGGCTGGACCTGGCGCGGGCTCGAGAAGCTCGCGGAGGGCGCTTCGCTCGAGCGGGGACTCGAGCTGGCCGAGCGCCTGTGCGGCTCGTGCGCCTGCGCGCACGCGCTCGCGTGGTGCAAGGCGGTCGAGGAGCTCGCCGGCATCCCGGTGCCGCCGCGCGGGCGGGCCGTGCGCACGGTGGCGGCCGAGCTCGAACGGGTCGCGAATCACCTGTCGGATCTCTCGGGCATCGCTAACGACGTGGCCTATGTCGTCGCCGCCGCCGAGTTCGCGCGCTGGAAGGAGATCGTGCACCAGGTCGCGGACACGCTGTTCGGCCATCGCTGGCTCCGCGGCGTGTGCGTGCCGGGCGGCGTGCGGACCGACATCGACGACGCGCAGCAGCAATGGCTCCGCGCCGTGCTCGCCGACATCCGCACCGGCGTGGGGCTCACCTCGCGCGCGCTCCTCGCCAACGACGCCGTGCTCGACCGGCTCACGGGCACCGGCGTGCTCAGGACGCAGGTCGCGCGGGACTTCGGCGCCACCGGCCCGGCAGCGCGAGCGAGCGGGCTCGACCGCGACGTCCGCCGCGACCACCCGTACGCGTTCTACAAGGAGCTGGACTTCCAGGTCATCCGCCGCGATGCCGGCGACGTGCGCGCGCGCTTCGAGGTGAAGGCGGACGAGATCTTCGAATCGCTGAACCTGATCGACCAGCTCGTGCTGCGGATGCCCGGCGGCCACCTGGTGCAGCACCTGGGTGCCGTCCCCGGCGAGCGCTGGGGATTCGCGATGGTCGAATCGCCGCGCGGCATGCTCTCGCACTGGCTGCGGCTCGGACCCACGGGCCTCATCACCGACTGGCGCGTGCGCTCGGCGTCGCATGCGCTGTGGCCCGCGCTCGCCCAGAGCGTGCCGGGCAACATCGTTCCCGACTTCCCACTCATCAACAAGAGCTTCAACCTGTGCTACGCGTGCTGCGACAAGTGAGGCCGGCATGTTCGAGATCCTGAAACGCCCGCTCCAGCGCGGCAGTCTCGCCGGCCGGCCGCCGCTGCCGCTGCCGGCGGGCCTTCCGTTCGCGATGCGCGAGCGCAATGGCGATGTCGAGCTGCTGGGAGAAGCGCTGCGCGAGGAGGTGCGGCGGCTGTTTCGCGGCTCGCTCAAGCTCCGCCACGTCGACGTGGGCTCGTGCAACGGCTGCGAGGGCGAGCTCGCCGCGCTCCTGAACCCCTTCTACGACGTCCAGCGCTTCGGCGTGGACATCGTGGCGTCTCCGCGCCACGCCGACGGCCTGCTCGTGACCGGACCGCTGTCCCGCCACCTGGAGGAGGCGCTTCTGCTCACCGACCAGGCCACGCCGCGTCCCCGGCTGCTGATCGCGATCGGCGATTGCGCGTGTGACGGCGGTTTCTGCGGCGACTCGTTCGCCGTGATGGGCGGGGTGGCGAGCGCGCTGCCGGTGGACGTGCGCATCCCCGGCTGCCCGCCCCGGCCCGCCGAGATCGTCGAGGGCCTGCTGTTCGCGCTCGGCCGGGCGGGAGTGCGGGAGAAGGCTCTCCGTTAGCCCCGCTTCCCCGCCAGGTCGCGCTGCCGCTGCTCGCGCCGGAATGCGCCGCGCCCGCGCGCGTAGCCGAACTGGTACATGAGCAGGATCGCCATCGCGTGCACGACCCACCAGCCGAACTTCAGGAACTGCAGCCCCTCGGGAAGCGACATGGTCCGTTCCTTTCTCGTCGGCGGGCGGCAACTGGGCCGCCGATGGCCTGGCTACCCGCGCGCGCCCAGCGCGCGCAGGAAATCACGATCGGCCTCGAGCACGTTTGCGACCTCGATCTCGGCGGGCAGCTGCCAGCGCGCGTCGTTCACCTCGCCGCTGAGCGCAAACGAGTGCGAGTCCAGCGAGCACTTCACGAACACGATCTCGACGCGCGTCCCGTGCGCGTAGTCGTGCGACACGTTCTTCAGGCGCTCGAGCGGCGTGGCCGCGACGCCGAGTTCCTCGCGCACTTCGCGCACGATGGCCTGCTCGGGCGACTCGCCCGGCTCGATCTTGCCGCCGGGGAACTCCCACTGGAGCCCGAGCGCCCCGCCCGGCGCGCGCTGCGTCATGAGGAGCCGGGGTCCGTCCCACACCACCGCCGCCACCACGCGGATCCGCCTCACCCGAGCGTTCAGGCGCGCACCACGGGACCGCACGCCTCGGCCAGCGCGGCCTCGAAGCGCACGAGGTAGCGCCGGTCGCCCGCCTCGCGCCCGGCGATGGCTTCACGAGCCGCGGCGCAGAGCGCGTGCGCCTGATCGTTCGTCGGCCTGCCGCGGTGGAGCGCGCGCGGCAGCCGCAGGTAATTGGGCACCGCATCGATCAGCAGCGGCGAACGAGCGAGCGCCCACAGGTCGCACTGGCGCTCGCCGTGCGGGACGAGGCCGCGGGCCTGAAGGAGGTGCGTGAACTCGTGCGCGATCGTGAACAACTGGAGCCGCCGCGGGCGCACCCAGATGCCGGGCTGCTCGGGGTCGAGCGAGCCCCAGCCCAGTACGCCGCGCTTCTGGGCCAGTCCGACACGGATATTCAACCCCTCGAGCTCGGGAAAGAATTTCCGCGCGAACTCCAGGTACTCGAGGATGCGTTCGCGGTGCGCCGAAGCCACGACCAGCCGCGAGAGCCGCCAGCGCGGCTTGCCCGGCCCCAGGTCGAGCGACAGCTGCTCGAGCAGGCGCGGTCCGCGCCGCGTGCGGCGAGTCGCGCCGTTCGGCGAGCGGTACGGGAGCGCCGGCTCCGCGCTGGCGCCCGCGAGGGCGGCCGCGGTGCGACGCGGTGCGCGCAGGGAGCGGGCCCCGGCCGCAGCCGGCTCGCGCGGCAATCGTGCGCGGCCAGCCAGCGAAAGTTCGCGACGGGCGCGTTCGAGCTTGCGACGCGTCAGCACTCGCCACAGCCGTTGGAGCAGGGTGGGTCGGGACATTGTCGGCAGTCTCGTGCATGCGCCGCTCGAACGTCAATCGCTCGGGGTCACGACGGCAAGGCGGAGCGCTTCACTTTGCCGGCTCCCTCGGGCATGCTCCCCGCCCTCATGAACACCTCCCTCGTGCGCCCGCAATTGTCCGCCGTCGTGCCCGCGTACAACGAGGTCGAGAGCCTGCCCACGCTGGTGGCGGAACTCTGCGCCGCGCTCGATTCCACCGCGCGCACGTGGGAGGTGCTGCTGGTGGACGACGGCAGCACCGACGGCACCGGCGAGGCCATGGAGGCCGCAGCCGCGAAGCAGGCTCGCATCCGCGTCGTGCGGCTGGAGAAGAACTCCGGCCAGAGCGCCGCGCTCGCGGCGGGCCTGGTGCGCGCGCAGGGTGACGTCATCGTGACGCTCGACGCGGATCTCCAGAACGACCCCGCCGACATCCCGCGGCTGCTCGCCGCGCTCGCCGACGCGGACGTGGTCTCGGGCGTGCGCGCGAGCCGCAACGACACGTGGATCCGGCTCGTGTCCTCGCGGGTCGCGAACGCCACGCGACGCGCCGTTCTCGGGGACCGGGTCACGGACATCGGCTGCTCGCTCAAGGCCTATCGCCGCGAGGTGCTGCAGAACCTGCCCATGTTCGTGGGCGTCCACCGGTTCCTCCCGGCGCTGTGCGCGTTCCGCGGCGCCCGCGTCACCGAGGTCCCGGTGCGCCACCGCGCCCGCACGCTGGGCGTGAGCAAGTACGGAATGGGCAACCGGCTGTGGCGCGGGATCCACGACCTGATCGGAGTGTCGTGGCTCAAGCATCGGCTGGTTCGTTACCGCGTGCGGGGGGAGTGACAAGTTTGCGTCATGCCGCGCGCGCCTCCCTTGCGCCCCGCGCGGCACGCCCATAGGGTGGGCGCGCTTCCCCACATCGACAAGGAGGTCCATCCGTGCGGGTATCGTTCTCGCGCCTGCTCGCGGTCGTGGCCGCGACCGCCGTGTTGTTCTCGACGACTCCCGCCCGCGCCAAGGGCGGCTTCGCCGGCATCGACGCCATGACGGCCACCGTGTTCCAGAAGGACCAGAGTTCGTTCTCGGGCCTCGCGATCCGCGCCATGCTGAAGAGCGCGCGGCTGCTCGACAACGTCGACTTCCTGCCCACCGTGGAGTACTGGCGGAACAGCAGCAAAGTGGACGCCTTCGACCTGCGCACCGTCCGCCGTGACGCCACGCTCGGGGTGGACTCGCGCTGGATGTTCCCGGGCGAATCGTGGCGGTTCTACGCCGGCGCCGGCTACGCGGTGCACTTCCTGTCCGACGAGGTGGACGCGCCCACGCTCGGGCTCAACGGCAAGAAGGACTCGCTCACCAAGGGCGGCATCGCGCTCCTCGGCGGCGTGTCGTTCGGCGCGAAGACGGCGTCGCTCGGAAGCTTCGTCGAGGTGAAGAGCCACCTGGTCGGCGACTTCGAGCAGATCAAGATCAACCTGGGGCTGACCTGGAATCACTGAGGGCCGGGCGCGGAGCGCACACGACGACGGCGGCGCCCGATCGGCAGCGTCGCGATTAGTACGAGAACCCGAGCAACCCCGGGTCGGGCATCATGTCCGGGCTCCACGCGTCCGGAATGATCTCCACCTCGGCCGGCTGCGGCACGGCGCTCTCGGTCGCCTGCTTCACGTCGGCCATCATCTGTGGCGCGTACGGGCAGAACGGCGTCGTGAGCATCATCCGCACGAGCGTCTTGTCCGCGAGGAAGTGCACTTCGCGGATCAAGCCCAGGTCGATGACCGACAGGCCCAGTTCCGGATCCATGACGGTCTCCAGGACCGAGCGCACGGCCAGCTCCTGGGCCGACGGCGTGCTCGAGAGGGCGGGCGGGCCGGATTGCTTCCCGGCGGACGGCACGCCGGCGCCCGGCGAAGCGGCGCCCGCCGCGGGTGCGGGCGTGCCGGGTTCGGGTGGAATCGCCTGGCCCGTGTGCGGATTCACATCGCGCTTGTCTTCGCTCATGACCACTCCACTTGTACGTCGTCGCCCACCACGCGCACCGGGTAGGTGGGCACCGGGGACACGCCGGGGAACGTCAGCGCCGCGCCCGACTTCACGTCGAACGTCGCGCCGTGGCGCGGGCACTCGATCACGTGCCCGTCGAGGCGGCCTTCGGCCACCGGCCCCCCGTCGTGGGTGCAGATATCTTCGATCGCATACCAGCCGTCGTCCAGATGAAAAACGGCGATCGGAACGTCGTCCAGTCGCACGAGGCGCGAGGCGCCGACGGCGATCTCGCTGGCGCGTGCGACGCTGATCCAGCGGCTCGTGGCGGAGCTCTTGCTCACTCGTCCTCCTCGTTCCAGTTCTTGAGGCCGTAGGCGGCGGCCTTCGCCGTTTTCAACGCCAGCATCGCGCACTTGCTGCGCACGGGGCCCAGGTCGTCGATGCCGAGCAGGTCCAGAACGTCCTGGCGCGTCAAGGCCCGGACCTCCTCGATCGGCCGGCCTTCGATGGCCTCGCAGATGAGCGACGCGGCCGCCTGGCTGATCGAACAGCCGCTGCCCACGAACCGGACCTCGGCCACGCGACCGTCCGCGAACCGGAAGTCCATGCGCAGCTTGTCACCGCACAGCGGATTCGCATCCTCCACGCTCGCGTCGGGGTGCTCGAGCGTGCCGTGGCAGCGCGGATGCCGGTAGTGGTCGAGGATGTGATCGCGAAAGAGTTCGTCCATCGAGGTCACCGTGCGAAGACCTTCTGAACCTTGACGAGTCCCGCCACCAGCGCGTCGACGTCCTCGCGCAACGAGTAGCAGTGGAACGAGGCGCGCGCGCTCGCGGGCACGCCCAGCGCCTCGTGGAGCGGCATCGCGCAATGGTGCCCGGCCCGCACGCACACGCCGTCCCGGTCGAGCACCGTGGCGACGTCGTGAGGATGCACGCCCTCGACCGTGAACGCCACTACGCCGCCGCGGCGGTCGGCCGGCGGGCCCAGCAGGCGAATGCCGGGAAGCTCGGCCAGCCGTTGCATGGCGTAGGCCGCCAGTTCGCGGTCGTGGGCGAGAACGTGGTCCATCCCGAGCGCCTCCAGGTACTGGACCGCCGCACCGAGCCCGACCGCCTCCGCGATGTTCATCGTGCCGGCCTCGAACTTCCACGGCAGCTCGTTCCAGGTCGAGTGCGTGAGCGTGACGGTGCGGATCATCTCGCCACCACCCATGAACGGCGGCATGGCCTCGAGGATCTCGCGCCGGCCCCACAACATGCCGATGCCGGTCGGACCGAGCAGCTTGTGCGCCGTGCACACCAGGAAGTCGACGCCCAGCGCCTTCACGTCCAGCTTCATGTGCGCCGCGCTCTGTGAAGCATCCAGCACGACGGTGGCGCCATGCCGCTTGGCGATGCGCGTGATCTCGGCCGCAGGGTTCACCGTGCCGAGCACGTTGGAAATGTGGACGAACGACACCAGCTTCACCCTGCCGTCGGACATGAGGCGCGGCATCGCGTCCAGGTCCAGCTCGCCGGCTGGGCTCATCGGGATGAAGCGCAGCTCGAGCTGCCGCTCGGCGGCCAGCATCTGCCACGGCACCAGGTTCGAGTGGTGCTCCATGGTCGTGAGCAGGACGGCATCGCCGGGCTCGAGCGCCCACGCGCCCCACGCGCGCGCGATCAGGTTCAGCGCCTCGGTGGAATTGCGCGTGAACACGATCTCGCGCGGGCTGCCGTTGACGAATGCCGCGAACCGCCGGCGCGCGTCCTCGTAGAGCGCGGTGGCCTCCTCGGCGATCCCGTACACGCCGCGATGGATGTTCGCGTTGCACGTCCGGTAGTAGCGGTCCATCGCGTCGAGAACGGCCTGGGGTTTCTGCGAGGTCGCTGCGCTGTCGAGGTAGACGAGCGGCTTGGGCCGCGGCGTGGCGAAGATGGGGAACTGCGACTTCACCTGGCGCGGGTCGAACCCTCCGGACCTTGCCGGCAGGGCGCCGGGCGATGACGCCGCGGGCGCGCCGCTCCCGCCGGGCGCGCCCGCGGGGTGCAGCAGGCGGAACCTCATCAGCCGATCTTGCGCTGGATCTCGACGCGCAGGCGTTCGCGCACGGTCTCGAGCGGGATACGCCCGATCACGGGCTCGAAGAACGCCTCCACGATGAGCCGTTGCGCCTCGAGCCGCGGCAGGCCGCGCGCCATGAGGTAGTACATCTGCTCCGGCTCCACGAACCCGATGGTCGCGCCGTGCGTGCAGCGCACGTCGTTCGCGAGGATCTCGAGCCCGGGAATGCTGTCGGCACGCGCCTGGTCGGAGAGCAGCAGGTTCCGGTTCGCCTGGTAGGCGTCGGTGCGCTGGGCGTCCTTGGCCACCTGGATCAGCCCCTGGTACACACTCCGCGCGCGATCTTTGAGACAGCACTTGATCAGCAGGTCGCTGGTCGTGTGCGGCTGGAGGTGCCGCTGCAGCGTGTGCAGATGGAAGTGCTGCCGGGCGTCGCCGAACATGAAGCCGTTGACGAACGAGCGCGCGCCCTCGCCGTTCATGTTGAAGTAGGCGTTGGCCTTGCTCATCCGGCCGCCGACCATGATCTGCATCCACTGCAGCTCGGCGTCGCGGGCCATCTGCGCGCGCACGTTCCCGTAGTGGAAGACGTTCCGGCCCCAGTCCTGGATCTGCGAGTAGGTGAGCTTGGAGTTCTGGCCCACGAACACCTCGACGCCGCCGGCGTAAAGCGAGGCGCCCTCGACGGTCTCCGAAAGCTGCTCCTCGAGCACCGTCAGTTCGGCGTTCTCCCCCAGCACGATCACCGTGCGCGGCGCCACCAGCCGGCCCGCACCGTCGAGCCAGTGGAACAGGCGCACGGGCAACTCCGCCTTGACGCCGCGCGGGACGTGCACGAACGCGCCGCCCTGGCGAAGCGAAGCGCCGAGCGCCGCATACCAGTCATAGTCGTCGTGCAGCAGTGCGCCGAAGTGCGGTTTCAGGAGCGCCTCGTGTTCGCGCGTCGCACGCTCGAACGAGCACACCGTGATGCCCTGCTTCGTGAGCACGGGATGCGTCTGCTCGAGCACGACCCCGGCGTCACGCTGGACCAGCAGTGCCGCGCGACCGCCCTCGCCCGCCAGCCGCTCGATGACGCCGGCCGGGAGGTCGTCCACGTTGCGGGCGACCGGCGGCTGCAGGAACGGGTCGAGCTTCGGGAGCGACTGCTCGAGCGTGCCGAAATCGGTCCGGCGCCACAGCTCGTCGTCGCGACGCGGCAACGTCATCGCGGCGAGCGTGCCCGCGGCGGCGCGGCGGCGTTCGAGCGCCCACGCGCCCTCCCGTGCGGCCTTCGCACGCGCCCCGGCCTTCTCGGCCCACGGGGTCGCGAACGCGAGCGCATTCCTTTCGGTGAGCGTCGTCATCCGACCGATCCCTCCATCTGGAGCTGGATCAGCCGGTTCATCTCCACGGCGTACTCCATGGGCAGCTCCTTCACGACCGGCTCGATGAAGCCCGAGACGATCATGGCCGCCGCCTCCTCCTTGGGGATGCCGCGCGCCATCAGGTAGAAGAGCTGCTCGTCGCCGATCTTGGACACCGTCGCCTCGTGTCCGATGGTGACCTTGTCCTCCTCGATCTCCATGTACGGATAGGTGTCCGAGCGCGATTCCTCGTCGAGGATCAACGCGTCGCAGTTCACCGTGCTGCGGCAGTTCTCCGCGCCCTTCATGACCTTCACGAGGCCGCGGTAGCCGGCGCGTCCGCCGTCCTTGCTGATGGACTTGGAGATGATCTTGCTCGTCGTGTTGGGCGCGCAGTGCACCGCCTTGGCGCCCGCGTCCTGGTGCTGGCCCTTGCCGGCGAACGCGATCGACAGCACCTCACCGTGCGCGCCCGGTTCCATCATGTAGACCGCGGGGAATTTCATCGTGAGCTTGGAGCCCAGATTCCCGTCGACCCATTCCATCGTCGCGTTCGCATACGCGACCGCGCGCTTGGTGACGAGGTTGTAGACGTTGTTCGACCAGTTCTGGATCGTCGTGTAGCGGCAGCGGCCGCCCTTCTTCACGATGATCTCGACGACGGCGGAGTGAAGTGAATCGCTGCTGTAGGTGGGGGCGGTGCAGTTGTGCACCGCGAACCCGCGCGCCACGTAGGCATTCGGAGCGCTCTCGAGCTCGAAGTTGAACACCGGCCCGTCGTAAGGCGTCCGCTCGATCTTCTTGATCGGGACCAGGAAGCAGCCGTCGCCCTTGCGGACCTCGCTCTGCTGCTTGTTGGGCGAGTAGTAGAGGATGTACTGGTCGCGCCGAGTGATCGTGCGACCGAGAATCGTGTCCTGGCCGCCCTTCCGGACGGTGATGGTGGCGTAGTGGCCCTGCCGAGCGATGAGTTCCTGCAGCTGCCACGCCAGTGCCTGCGAGGCGGTGGCCGCGCGAACCATGGTGTGCTTCCGCTTGAGATAGACGCCGCCGTCGCCATTCAGGTAGGTCTTGAGGAGCTCGGCCTGCAGCCCGGCCGGCAGCTCCATGATGGTCTTGCTCAGGCGCTTCTCGGCGGCGTGCTGACCGCAGTGCTCGAGGCAAAGATCTCGAAGCAGCTGAGAGTAGACGCGCACCTCGGTCCCGTGCCGGCTCGCGTCGTGGATCTCCATCGCGTTCTTGCCCGTGACACTCAGGATGAGCGCCTTGACCTCGTCGATGAAGTCGCGCTCGGTCTCGCTGAAGGAAAACGCCACGACGGGCTGGTTGAGCTTGTTGTGGACGTAGGTCGAGCCTTCCGCGAGGTAGTAGCCGAGCAGACGAAGAACCTCGGAGGTGAGCGACGGATCCGGCCGCGTCGTCTTGCTGATCGGGAACACGAGGAAGTCACCGCGCTCGAGCTGACCCGCCGGAACGAACTCCGGCGTCGCCTCGTTCAGCAGCGCGCGGTACACCTCGCGCACCCATGTCGAGCGCGCGCTGCGCTTCACCAGCACGTTGCGCCTGCGCACGGTGAGGACCGGATGCTCGGGCGTGAGCTGGAACGCGTTCGCGGAAGAGACCGGCACCAACTTGAGCATGTCGCCCTTGTGGTGATGCGTCCGGGTGCTGGCCACGACGGACTCGTTGCCGTTCGAGTCCATCACCATGTCACCGGGCTGCACCGCTTCGATGTTCTCCCAGCGATCGCCGAGGCTGACCTGCTCGCCGGGCGGCAGGCATCCCTCGACGTAATGCACGTACGCATCTTCATCCACGATGATGAGCGTCCGCTCGAACTGGCCCATGTCACGGGTGTTGATGCGGAAGTAGGCCTGCAACGGCACGTCCACGTGCACGCCCTTCGGCACGTAGATGAACGAGCCGCCCGACCACACCGCGGAGTTCAGAGCGGCGAACTTGTTGTCGCTCGAGGGGATGACGGTGCCGAAGTACTGCTTGAACAGCTCGGGGTGCTCCTTCAAGCCGTGGTCGCACGACAGGAAGATGACGCCCTGCTTCTCGAGCGACTCCTTGATCTTGTGGTACACGACCTCGGAATCGTACTGCGCCCCCACGCCGGACAGGAACTTCTGCTCGGCCTCGGGGATCCCCAGCTTGTCGAACGTGCGCTTCATGTCGGCGGGCACGTCGTCCCACGACTTGGCCTCTTCCGAGGTCGGCTTCACGTAGTAGTAGATGTCCTGGAAGTCGATGTCCGAGACATTCCCGCCCCACATCGGGAGCGGCTTCTTCCCGAAGATCTCGAACGCCTTGAGCCGGTAGTCGCGCATCCACTTCGGCTCGCCTTTCATCTCCGAGATCTGCTGGATGATCTCGGCGTCGAGGCCCTTGCGGGACTTGAAGACGTAATGGTCCGCGTCGTGGAACCCGAACTTCTCCGCGTACCCTTCGCGCAGGTCGAGATTCGGATGCGTGCTCATGGGGCCGTCACCTCCTTGCCGTCCTTCACCCAGTCGTAGCCCCGGCTCTCCAGCTCGAGCGCGAGTTCGGGCCCGCCCGAGAGTTGGATGCGCCCCTCCACCATGACGTGGACGCGATGCGGCTTGATGTAGCCGAGAATGCGCTGGTAGTGCGTGATCACGAGCACGCCGACCTCGGGTCCGGCGATCGCGTTCACGCCGTCGGCCACGACACGCAGCGCGTCGATGTCGAGGCCGGAATCCGTCTCGTCCATGATCGCGATCTCGGGCTTGAGGATCGCCATCTGCAGGATCTCCGCACGCTTCTTCTCCCCGCCCGAGAATCCGTCGTTGAGGTAACGCGTGGCGAAGGATTCGTCCATCTTGAGCAGCGCCATCTGGTCGCGCAGCAGCGCCCGGAACTCCTTGGGCGGGATGCCCCTCTTCTTCGGCATCGCCCCGTCGCCGTTCGTCTCGGACGGTGCCAGGCGCGCGTTCAGCGCGCTGCGCAGGAAGTTCGCGAGCGACACGCCGGGGATCGCCACCGGGTACTGGAACGCCATGAAGAGTCCGCGGCGCGAGCGCTCGTCGGGCTCCATCTCGAGCACGCTCTCGCCCTTGAAGAGGATGTCGCCCCCGGTCACTTCGTAGCGCGGATGCCCCATGAGGGTGTTCGCGAACGTGCTCTTGCCCGAGCCGTTCGGACCCATCAGGGCATGGATCTCGCCCTTCCGCACCTCGAGGTCGAGGCCCTTGAGGATCTCCTTGCCTTCCACGGCGACGTGGAGGCCCTTCACGACCAGCTCAGGCGTCTCGCTCATGCAGGACTCTCATGGCCGCGCACCGCGCGGCGGGTTATGGGAAACGCGGAGTGCCGCCCGCGAGGACGGGCCCGCGACCCTCGAAGATTCGTGCTACGCCGAGAAGCTCTCGCCGCAGGCGCAGCTGTGACGCACGTTCGGATTGTTGAACTTGAAGCCCGTGCCCATCAGCCCTTCCACGAAGTCCACCACCGTGCCGGCCAGCAGCTGGGCGCTCTTGGAATCCACCAGCAGCTTCACGCCGTGGCTCTCGATCACGTCGTCCCCGGCCTCGGGGGCCTCGGCGAACTCCATGAAGTACGAGTTGCCCGAGCAGCCGCCGCCGCGCACGCCGATGCGCAAGTGATCGTTCGGCTTCTGGCGCTGATCCATGAGCTCCAGCACCTTGCGGGCCGCGAGCGGCGAGAGTTGGATGGCGCCCTTCAGCGCCGGGCTATTGGCTCCAACGATTGGAAGATCCA
>CAYSWZ010000209.1:0-12527 GCA_964434945.1 uncultured bacterium
TGGGCTGTCAGGTTGGCACTCGGGGGTCTGGATGGCAGGCACGAGCCGCTCGAGGCCCGTGCCGAGCCGCTGGCCAACGGAAGGAATGGGATTCCTGTAGGCTTCCGTTGCGAACCGTCGTGGACGACCCACTGTCGGAGACCGAGCGATGAGGACAGTGCTTCCAGTTCTGGCCGCCTGTCGCGCGGCTGCGCCGTCCGTCGGCGCGGCCGCGCCGGAGGTGCGCTGAACATGGCGGAGGCCAAGCGCAAAGGCCCGATGGCGGTGATCCGCCCCATCCTGCTCCTGCTGGTGCTGGGCGTCGTGGGGTACTTCATCTGGCGCAACGCGACGCGCAGCGAGGGCTACACCGGTGGCGCCATCGTCACGACCGGCACGGTCGAAGGCGTGCACGTGGAATTGAGCTTCAAGGTGGGGGGCCGGCTCGCGAGCGTGGAGGTCGTCGAGGGCGCCGTGGTCATCACGGGACAGCTCGTGGCGCGTCTCGAGACCCAGGACCTGGACGTCGCACTCACCACGGCGCGCGCCGCGCTCGAAGCGGCGCGTGCGGCGCTCGCCGAGACGCGTGCGACCGGTGATCGCCTGGAGCACGATCTCGCGCGCCAGCTCACGCTCGTCAGGACCGGCGCCACGACGCAGCAGCAGGTGGACGATGCCCAGGCCGCGGTCAACGTGAACAAGGCCCAGCTCCAGGCCCGCGTGGCGCAGATCCACCAGGCCGAGAGCGCGGTGAGCCTCGCCGAGCTTCAGCGCTCGTACGCGGATCTGCGGGCTCCGATCGCGGGGCAGGTGTCGGAGCGCATCCACGAGCCCGGCGAGATGATCACCGCGGGCATGCCCATCGTCACGCTGGCCGAGGTGGACACGGTCAAGGTGCACGCCGCGGTGGACGAGACCCGCGTCGGCGCCGTCCGGCCGGGTGACGTCGTCCGGGTTCGCGTCTACACGTTCGACAAGCGCTGGTTCGAGGGACGGGTCAGCGACATCCAGTCGTCGGGCGACTTCGCGACGCGCAAGGATTGGGGCGCCCAGCGCCGGGACATCCGCACGTTCAGCGTGACCGCGCACGTTCCCAACCCCGATCACCTGCTGAAGGACGGCATGACCGCCGAGGTCACGATCCTCGCGGCGCCTCCGGCCGCGGTTTCGAAATGAGCGAGCGGCCGGCCGGTCCCCCGAACGGCGACGCGCCCCCGGCCATCGTCGTGGACCACCTCACGAAGAAGTTCGGCGAATTCGTGGCCGACGACGCGCTCACGTTCACGGTCGCCCAGGGGGAGATCTTCGGCATCCTCGGCCCGAACGGCGCCGGGAAGAGCACGTTGATCCGGATGCTCAACACGCTCGTGGTTCCCACCTCGGGGCGGGCGCTCCTCATGGGGCACGATGTCGTGCGCCACCCGAATCGCGTGCGTCACGAGATCGGCGTGATTCCGCAGGCGAACACCGTGGATGGCGACCTCACCGCGTGGGAGAGCCTGAACCTCTACGCCAAGTTCTACGGCATGGCGCGAAAGGAGCGCGAGGAACGCGCGCGCGAGCTGCTCGACGGGCTCGGGCTCCTCGAGTGGAAGGACAAGGCCGCCGGCACCTACTCGGGCGGGATGCGGCGGCGGCTCGAGATCGCCCGCGGACTGATCCATCGCCCGCGCGTCTTCATCCTCGACGAGCCCACGACCGGGCTCGATCCGCAGAGCCGGCGCGTGATCTGGGAGCTGCTCGAGAGGCTGCGCTCCGAGGGCGGGCTGACCATCCTTATCTGCACCCACTACATGGACGAGGCCGACCGGCTCTGCGACCGACTGGCGATCGTGGATCACGGGAAGATCGTGGCGCTCGGCACGCCGCGGGAGTTGAAGGCCGGCATCCCGGGCCAGAACATCGTCACCGTGTACTTCATGGAGGAGTTCGCCGACTCTCTGCTCGCGTCGCTCAAGACGCTGGCCGGCGTGGTCGAAGCGGTGCGTGAGGATCCCCACACCGTCCGCCTGATCCTCACCGGCAGTATCGTGCCGATCGAGGGAATTCTCGGGGTGGCCCACGGGGCGAACGTCAAGATGAAGAGCATGACGCTGCTCGAGCCGACGCTCGAGGATGTGTTCATCTACTACACGGGCCGCGGCCTGCGCGACACCGCCGCCGGCGAGTACAGCTACCAGATCCCGAGCATCATGCGATGACGTTCTTCAACTTCAGCCCGAGCCGTATGCTGGCCGTCGCCGAGCGCGACCTGCGCCGCTTCCGGCACAACCGCGCGTTCATGGTGCCGATGGTGCTCATGCCCATCGTCTACCTGGTCATCCTCGGCAAGGCGATGGGCGGCGACCTGCACGACCTGCCCATCGCGGTGGTGGACGAGGATCACGGTCCGGCCTCGGTCGCGATCCACGACCGCCTGCTCACGCTCCAGCAGTCGCGAACGCTGTTCCGGCTCTCGAGCGAGCCCGATCCCAGCACGGCCATGGCCCGGCTGCGCCAGGGCATGTACAAGGCCGTCGTGATCATTCCCGATCACTTCAGCGTCCAGTTGTCGCGCGGCGAGGCGGCCCCGCTCGGATTGGTCGTGGACAACACGGACAACACCGCGGCGAACGTCATCGAGGGCGAGATGCGCCGCGCTGTCGCGGGCGCCGCCGCGGCCGCGGCCCCCGGCATGGGCCTCGGCGTCGCGAGCATCGACGTGCAGCGCGTGGACACGTACGGGCACAAGGAGTTCATGCAGTACCTGGTGCCGGCCGTGATTGCGCTGGCGCTGTTCTTCGTGGCGATGCTGGCGGGCGGCATCATCCTCGTGGACGACCGGGCGAAGGGCATTCACGAAGGCTATTTCGTGACCCCGCTCTCGGCCCTCGACCTGGTCGGCGGCCTGACGCTCTCCGCCATCACGCTGTCCATGATCATCGGCTCGACCGTGCTGGTGTCGGCGGTCCTGATCGCGCGCATCCCGTTGATCGGCGGCTGGAAGACCATCCTGCTCACCGAGGCGACCATGATGCTCCTCGCGCTCGGGCTCATCCTGTTCATGTTCACGCTGATGGCGCGGGTGTCGAATCCGATGATGCCGCGGGCGCTGTTCGGCCTCTTGAACGTCATCATGTTTTTCCCGAGCGGCGCGCTCTACCCGACCGAGAGCTACCCGGCCTGGCTCCGGGCCGTGTCCGCGGTCTTCCCGATGCGCTACGCCGTGCACGCGCTGCGGGCCCTGCTCCTGAAGGGCGTCGGCCTGCAGGCGGTGGCGCCGGACTTCCTGGTCATGGCGGGATTCGCCGCGGTGATGCTCACACTGGCGGCGCTGTTGTTCAAGCGGACGCTGTAGCCCGAGCGCTCCTTGAGCCCGCGGCCTGCGAGCGCTTGACCCCATGCGCCGGTGTTCCCTAGTGTAGTCGGACATCCACCCGGCGATGGAGTTCGCCTCGAACCGCCCGCATCCAGCGCGGGCTGATGACTCCTGACCTCTGGCCACAGAGGCCTGGAGTCTTTTTTCTTGCTCCAGGCCGTGGGGGCAAGCACATGGCTGACGTGTGGTTCCACGCGGCACTCTGGCTCGGGCTGGCGCTGCTCGCCACGCTCCTCGCCATCTGGTTCCGGGTTTCGACGGCCCTGTCCGAGATCGTCGTCGGCACGGTGGCCCAGCTCGTCATCGGCGCTGCCGCAGGCGCCCTGGCACTCGGGGCCAGGGAGCCGTGGATCACGTTCCTCTCCGGAACCGGCGCGATCGTGCTCACCTTCCTCGCCGGCGCGGAACTCGATCCGACCGTCCTGCGCTCGCGCTGGAGGGACACCTCGCTGATCGGGGTGGTCGGGTTCGTCGCGCCGTTCCTCGGCTGCGCGGCCGTCGCGCGATTCGTCCTCCATTGGGACGTGCGCGCCTCCTGGCTGACCGGGGTGGCGCTCTCGACCACGTCGGTCGCGGTGGTCTACTCCGTCATGCTCGAGTTGGGCCTCAACCGCACCGAGTTCGGCAAGGTGGTGCTGGCCGCGTGCTTCGTCAACGACCTCGGCACGGTGATCGCGCTCGGGCTCATCTTCTCGCCGTTCACGGTCCGCACGCTGATTTTCGTCGCCGTGAGCGTCGCCGCATTCGCCGCGCTCCCGTGGCTCACGCCGCGATTCTTCGGGAAGTACGGCGGCCGGGTCTCCGAGCTCGAGGCCAAGTACCTGCTCTTCCTCCTCTTCGGCCTCGGCGGGCTCGCCGCGTGGGCGGGCAGCGAACCCGTGCTGCCCGCCTACCTGATCGGCATGGTGCTCGCCGGCACGGTGGGGCGGGACCACGCGCTCGTGCGGCGGCTGCGAACGCTCACGTTCGGGCTGCTGACGCCGTTCTACTTCATCCGCGCCGGCTCGTTCGTCTCGGTCCCGGCGCTCGTCGCGGCGCCGCTCGTCTTCCTGGTGCTGTTCCTCGCCAAGTCGGCGACCAAGTTCGTCGGCGTCTTCCCCGCGACGCGGCTGCTCAGGTACCGGCGCCAGGAGGGGCTCTACACGACGTTGTTGATGTCCACCGGGCTCACGTTCGGCACCATCTCGGCGCTGTTCGGTCTGACCCACGGGATCATCGACCAGACCAAGTACTCTTTCGTCGTGGCGACCGTCATCGCCAGCGCGGTCGTTCCCACCATGATCGCGAATGCCGTCTTCCTGCCCCGCCACCTGCTTCCCAGCCCGAACCGGGAAGTGGCGGTCGAGGGCACGACGCAGGAGTCCGCGTGAACGGAGCCGCCACGATCCAGCGCATCCTCGTGGGATACGACGAATCGGGCCCCGCGAAGCGCGCGTTCGAGCACGCGCTCGAACTGGCGCATCGTTTCGGCGCCGAGTTGCTGGTGGTGAGCGTCGTGCGCATTCCCGAGTCGGGGCTCCTCGCAGAGGTCGAGGGTGTCATCGACACCGCCGAAGAGCACTTCAAGGAAGCATTCGCGCAGATGCAGCGTGCCGCCGTGGAGGCCGGCGTCAGGTTCAGCGGCGAGGTCGTCGCAGGCCACCCCGCCGAGCAGCTCGTGCACCTGGCCGAGCTCAAGCGAGCGGATCTCGTCGTTCTCGGCAGTCGTGGCCGGAGCAAGGTGAGCCGCTGGCTGCTCGGATCGGTCTCGGAGCGCGTCCTGCGCTACGCGCACTGCCCCGTCACGATCATCCGCTGAGGCCGCCGGCCCGTCGCTTGCCTGCGGGGCCCACAGCCTGTTCAATGGCGGGGCCCGGGCGCGCGTGCGCCGGCCTCTTCCCGAGCGCGTCCGCCGGTGTTGCAGGCGTTGGACCCGGAATCCTCCTCATGCCGAAATCGGGAGGGCTGGCTTGAAGCTCGAGGGCGAGCAGGTCCTGTTGCGGATGCACCTGAGCAACTTCGCCAAGTGGCACCTGGGGCCACTCTATGAGGCGCTGGTGAGCGAGGCCCGCGGCGAACATCTTGCGGGTGCGACCGTGCTCTCCGGCATCTACGGCTACGTCGACCGCGGTCACTTGCTCGGCGAACACCCCAACGCGCTCCAGGTGGAGCGGCCGCTCGTCCTCGAGATCGTTGACGAGGAGCCGAAGCTCCAGCGCTTCCTCGAACGGACCGAGCCGATGGTCCGCGGGCACCACGTGCTGGTGACGCTTGAGCGCGCGCACGTCGTCCACTACCGCGGCGGCGAAGAGGGGGTGAAGTGATGATCCGGACGAGCGAGGGCACGCTGCTCCGCATCTTCATCGGCGACTCGGATCGGCACGAGGGCCAGCCGCTCCACAAGCTTCTGGTGCAGCGCGCGCATGCGATGGGCCTCTCCGGCGCGACGGTGCTGCGCGGTCCGCTGGGATTCGGCCGGCACTCGCGCATGCACACGGTCAAGCACGCCGAGCTGTCGAGCGACCTGCCCCTGGTGATCGAACTCGTCGATTCCGACGAGCCGATCCAGCGCTTCATGAAGGAGGTGGACGTGCTCGTGCAGGAGGGGCTCGTCACGCTGGAGAAGGTGAGGATCGTGAAGTACGGGGCGGGGGAGGACTGAAGCGGGGTCGCGCCGGCGATCCGACCCGGAGCGCGCGCCGATCGAAACACGACGCCCCGCCCACTCGGGGGAGTGGACGGGGCGAACGCTCCTGCGGAACTTCAGGAGACCCGGCTCACGGGTAGTAGTCGACGGGCGTCTCGGTCGTGACGACGAACGGGATGTGCCAGCGGTTGTCGTCGTAGCCCGCCGTGTCGTCGAACAGCGTGCCGTGCGCGATCGCGTCCACGCCGAAGTGGCGCCAGCCCCCGAGCGGCCCGGTGAACCACTTGATCGTGTAGGTGCCGTCCAGGTTGTTCCGGAACCGGAAGCGGTGGAACGCGTGATGCAGGAGCAGCACGTCGTCGGTGTGATTCGTCGTGACCGTGACGCGCACCGAGTCCGTGGGCAGGACCCGGATCACCCGGCGCAGCTTGAAGAGCGCTGTCGGGTCGGTGATGACCGTGTCCACGCCGGTCGCCTGGATGTGCACGCTCTGGATCTGCGTCGTGTTGACGTTGGACGTCACGCTGACGAGGCTCGTCCCCGAGAACCGCCAGCGGGTGGCGCCCAGTGTCCCGAACGGCACGCGCTTGAACTCGACGTAGCGCACCCAGTGGTCGTCGAGCGGCTTGTGGATCACGTTCACCGTGTCCGCGATCGTGGAATCGCTCGGAATCGAGTGCATGATGTTCATGTTCCCGAGCTGGTGCCGCTGCACCGTGACCTCGGCCGTGAGGGGATGGCCCGTCGCATCGGTGTCCGAGAACGCGACGGTCCACGTGAACGTCTCGCTCGTCAGCGTGCGCCAGAAGAAGATCGGGTGGATCGCGGCGAACGTCCCGCCCGGCGTCGGCGACACCGAGAACGCCTGTGTTTCGCTGCTGGTGCTCTCGCCATCGTCGACCAGTGGGTAATTCCCCGTGATCAGTGCTTCGACCTGGGCCTGGTCCGATGTCGGTGTGGCCGGCGCGGTCGAACTCTTGCTGCAGCCCACCAACCACAACCCCAGCAGCACCAGGATGCCGGCGCGCAACGCGTGACGACTCATCGACCCCTCCTCCTTGGGTGGTGAAATCCGGGCGGCCACCGCGCAAGAGAATCGGCGCGAACTTACGGCGACTTCGCGCATGCTTCCAGAGTTCGATGCACGTCCTTAAGAGTTTTCAAATGTGCAACGCGCCGAATTGAGAATGCAGTGCCGTTACTCGACGTGCGCTCGGGTCTCGCGCCGACGCCCACGCCCCGGCCTCGCATGCCGGCGCACGCCACGTCCGCACGGTGTTCGAGGCTCCGACCTGCCGGGATCGCCGTCCGTTGGCCGCATCCCGGACGGATTGAGCATTGATTCTCGTGGGCGGGGCGGCGAGCGCGACGCCCCGATCGACGACCACGAATCCTCATTGGACCTGACGCACGTGCAATGGAGCCGGCGCATGCGAGGCGACGGGGGACGCCAAACGACTCGTGCGATCAGCGGAGCAGCGCCTCGACGGCAGGTTCGATCGGGTCCGCCACCTTGGCGTCGAAGCCCGCGTGCGTGAGAACGATCCGGCCACTCTTCACGAGAAAGATCGTCGGAGTGATCCTCACGTGGTAGAGCTTCGCCGCGTGGCCGCCGGCGTCGAGCAGCACCGGGAAGCCCAGCGACTTCTCCCGCGCATAGGCGGCTGCCTCTTCACGCAGTCGAGGGTACGTCACGCTGAGGGCGGCGAGTCCGCGCTCCCGCTCGCGCGCATAGAGTCGCGCGAGCCGTGGCATCTCGTGCAGGCACTCCGGGCACTCGGGGCTCCAGTAGACGAGCAGCAGGAGACGGCCCGGGTGCGCGAGAAGCCGCTGCGGCACGCCATCGAGGTCGGGCAGCATGATGTCCGGTGCCTGTCGCGCCGACGAGTCGGTGGCCGCCGTGTCCGGAGTGGAGGCTGGCACGGCGAGCGAGTCCGCGGGGGTTGCGGGCACGGATTCAGCCGCCAGCACGCAATGCACCACGCACGCGAACGTGATGCCCGCGGCCGCGGTGGCGACGGCGACTGCCCGAGACGCACGTGATCCAGCTCCGGTCATCCTGCCCTCCCGGGATACTCGTCCAGCTCGGACGAGAGGATTGCGGTCGCATCCGCGCATGGGAGCGTAGCATTCCCCGACTGAGTGGGTGTTCAAGCGGAACCCTCGCGAGTCCGCACTCGATGGCCGGAAGCGCGGGGAGGTTGTCCTGTGAGTGAGAATGGGGGTCGGCTATCTTCTACAGGCCGGGCCGGGTGACCGGGCGCATCCACACCCTTCCGAATCGAGGAGCGAAATGAAGAGGTTCGCGACGTTGCTCCTGCTCTCGGCGCTGGCCACGCCCGCCGGGGCCTCGATGGCGCCGAGCAGGCTGCCCATTCTCAATGACGACTACGCGCGCGCACATGCCGAAGCAGTGAAGCGTGGCGTCCCCATCTTCGTCGAGGTCTGGGCGCCCTGGTGATACTCGTGTCGCCTCATGCGAGCGACGCTGTCTGATCCGTCGCTCGTGAGGTACGCCGGACGGTTCGTCTGGCTCGAACTCGACTTCGACAAGCCCGTCAACCAGCCCTTCATCGCCCGGCGGGGGGTGTGGAGCACGCCGTCCCTCTACGTGCTCGATCCCGCTACGGAACGGGCGACGGCCGCGCACATGGGCGGACTCACGCTCCCCGGGCTGGAGCGATTCCTCGAGGAAGGCGAACGCGGCTTCCGGGGCGGCTCGCGCTCTCCCGCCGACGCCGCGCTGGCGCGCGGCGACGAGCTGCTCGGGCATGGCCGGATGACCGACGCGTCGGCCGCGTATCGTGACGCGCTCCGGCTCGCCCCGCCGGGCTGGCAGGAGCGCATGCGCGCGATCGGCTCGCTCACGTGGGCGCTCATGGCGAGCGGCGAATCGCGGGCCTGTGCCGAGACCGCGGCCACGGAAGCGCCGGCGATGCCCCGCGGCGAGACGTTCGGGCAAGTCGTCCTCGCCGGGCTCATGAGCTCGAACCAGGGCGGAAGCGCAGCCTGGGCCGCGGCCGCGCGCGTGAACCTGGAGCCGCTGGCGCTCGAAGGCGCCACGCTGCCGGCGGTCCTGCGAGACCATCGCTTCCAGCTCTATCAGCAGCTCATGAGCGCGGCGGAGACCCGCGGCGACACCGCCACGGTCACCCGCCTCGGCCACCGCTGGCTCGATGACATCGAGGCGATCGTGCCCAGGGACGACGACGAGCGCTCGGCACTCGACATCGCCCGCGTCGACGCCGCGTCGGAGCTGAACGAGCCCGAGCGCGTGCTTCCTGCCCTCCGCGCGTCCGAGAAGGCGATGCCGGAGAATTACAATGCCTCGCTGCGGCTCGCGCAGATGGAAGTGGCCGCCAAGCGCTACGACGAAGCCATCGCGGCTTGCGAGCGGGGTCTCGCGCACGCGACCGGGCCCGTTGGGAAGACCTGGCTCTTGAAAACCAAGTTCAACGCGCTGGCGGGGAAGGGGGACATGGTCGAGGGTCGTCGCGTCCTCGACGAGGCGTTGGCATCGGCGCGACTCATCGCCAACGAGCAGAACCGCGACAACAATGTCCGGAGCATCACGCGGGCGATGGCGGAGGTGGACAAGCCGGGGAAGTAGGGTGCCTCCGGGCGCGGCGAGTTCAAGTCACGACACGCTTGAGCCACAGGATCGTGCCGGTCACGATCAGGGTGGCAAGCGCGAGGCTTGCGAGCGCCAGCACCACCCGCGCCGGGAGCCCCGAGATCTCGCCCGTGTGGAGCGCGCGATCGACCACGTGCGCCCGGACCGCACGCGGGCTGTCGGCGAAGTCGTCCACGCGCAGCACGTGCGCGTCGTAACGGTCCACGTACACCATGCTGCGCCCGAAGCCCTGCAGACCGTGCTTCACCACCTGCACCGCGGAGCGCGGCTTCGTGGGCAGGATCAGGCTTTCGGTCGCCTGGCCCGGCAGCGCCCGACCGGCTGCCGCGAGCCACTCGTCCGCGTCGCCCGCTGACGCGGCGCGGCCCGTGCCCTCCGGCACGACCGAGTGCGGTACGGGGAGTTCCCGTTCGGGCGTGGCATGGACGAGCCAGTAAAGCGGCGCCTCCCAGGCGAGCAACACGCCGCTCAGTGCGAGCAGGAGCACGAAGGCGCAGCTCCAGATGCCCGCGACGCTGTGCACATCCCAATTGAACTGGCGCCAGCCGATGCCGCGGCGCACGGCAAAGCGCTTCTTCGCCCACCACAGGTAGACGCCGCTCGGAACGAGCACGAGGAGCAGGCTGGTGGCGATATCCACCACCCACTCTCCGACGTTGCCCGCGAGCAACCGGACGTGGAACTGATGCACGCCTCCCAGGAACTCCTCGAGTGCCGTCAGGTTCGTTCGCGTTCCGAGGATGGCGCCCGTGTACGGGTCGACGTAGACGCGCGCGCCCGAGCGCAACCAGAACACCTGCGATGTGCCGGTATCCCCGAACTCGACCCGCTGGATGGCCGAAACGTCCCTGCCCGGCGCCTGCGTGCGGGCCACGAGTGCGAGCAGGTCGCGCTCGCTCCTCCGCGCCGCGGCGGGCGCCACTCGATGGAGCGCCGGGTGGAGCCACCGATCGAGGTCGGGTTGAAACGCGAGCACGCTGCCCGAGAGCGACGTGCAGAGGAGGATCGCCGCCGCGGTGAGGCCGACGTAGAGATGAACCTTGAGGAAGAATCGCCGCACGGTCAGTCGCGGCATGAGCGGAGTTCGGTCACTTCTTGGGCGCGCGATGCGCCGTCATGTGCTGCACCTTCCCGCCATCGAGACCCCGCGAGAGCTTGAGGCCCGCACCCTCGACGGTGCCGTCCCAGAGTCCGAACTGCTCGAAGTGCAGCTTGTTCCCCCTCGCGGTGCCGGCGATGCGAATCTCGTCGTCACGTCCCGCGATGCTCAGGACACCGCCCAGGCTGTCGCCCCTGACGGTGAAGTCAAAGAGCCACGTGAACCTTCGGCCATCCCCCTGCATGTCCGCCTCCCAGTGCCCGGCGATCGGCGACGGCGAGGCCTGCTTGACGGTGGAGGGCGTGGCGGTCGAGCGCTCGGCGGCCGACGTCGCGCGGAGTCCGGCGACCGCGGCGAGCATGATCGTGACCGCCAGCAGCAACCCGCGCCACGTTCGAACCGTAATGGGGGGCATTCGGCGCGTCTCCCGCTCCTCGCTCGAGGGTTCCCGGATTGCCGCCGGGGGCGGAAATCTCTCGATCGGCGTGACCACGGCATCCGGCTTGGATAGCATCCCGGACCGAATGGTTGAAGGCCAGGCGACCCGGCACACCGAGCGGAACCGTTCTGATGACCCAGCGGAGGCTCGCATGCCCGTCGCCGACGTGCTCGCACTCTGCTCGCTCGCGCTTCCGACCGCCGTTTCCACGGCTCCGAACGCGGCCCCGCCGCTCGTGCCCGTCGACCGGCGCGAGGACATGGCGATTGCGCGAGCGGCCCTCGAGGAGGGGCATCCCGGGCTCTACCGGTTCACGCCCAGGCCCGAACTCGACCGGGCGTGGGACGCGGTCGGGGCGAAACTCACCCGGCCCATGGACGCGTCGCAGCTCTATCGCATCCTCGCCCCCGTGATCGCGCGGATCCGCTGCGGGCACACGCGCATCGAGCTGCCCGACACGCTCGACAAGGAGCTCAACGGCACACGGCTGTTGCTGCCGTTGCAGCTCCGCGACCTGGAGTGTCGCATCGGGATCGCACGCGATCTCTCCACGAACGAGGCGCGTCTCGAAGGCGACGAGCTGACCCGCGTGAACGGCATGCCCGCGGCCGGACTCCTGTCCGCGATCGAGCGCCCACACCTTACGACGGCTTCATCCCGGCGCTGCCCCCGCAGACGCCGAGAGGGTTCCGCCTCACCGGCAGGGTGGAGAAGCGCGGACGGCAGGTACCAGGCCATCGGCCACCCCAACTGGGGGACGCCGTCGCCGACCCCGCCCCACTTCGCGGGCAAGGTCTACGTGCTCGAGAACGGCGCGAGCTTCTCGACCACCTGCGAGTTCATGTCGCACGTCCGGGACGCCCGATGTGCCGGTCTCGCACACGATCCACGACGTGCTGAAGGGCGCGGATCCCGAACTGGCGAAGACCCTCGCCCTGGCGCGGGACGATGTCGGGCGCCACTGAGGCGGCTGCGCGCGGGGCCACGACCCTCGGGGGCTATTCCGTCACGACAGCGGCCGGATTGTCCTTCGGCATGTCCGCAGAGCCCACCGGTCCGACCGAGATCGTCACCCTCGCGATCGTCCCGTTGAAGGCATTGTGGTGCTGGGCGTACTGCGTCGTGACGGGCGTACCCAGGTCCACGCCCACGTCCGCCCCCTCCGTCCCGAACGTGTTGGGGGTCGTCCGCTCGATGCGCCCTTCGCCGACCTTCTGCCCGTTCACGAACAGCGCGCCAACGCCGCCCTTTCCCGGTCCGCCGCCGTCGTAGGTGAACTGGTACCGGATCGTGGCCTTGCCCGGCGCGACGCGCCCCGCGGACGCGACCGTGTAGTCGAAGCGGCCGACCAGGTTGTGAACATAGAACAGGCGTCCGGCCTTCATGTAGAGG
>CAYSWZ010000210.1:0-6100 GCA_964434945.1 uncultured bacterium
GGCTGGTAGGCGCGCCCGCACATGCCGTAGTTGCCGGCGCCGAAGCTGCCGCCGATCACCACGGTGAGCTTCGGGACCTGCGCGTTCGCCACGGCGTGCACGAGCTTCGCGCCGTCCTTGGCGATGCCGCCGTGTTCGTACTGCCGGCCCACCATGAAGCCGGTGATGTTCTGGAGAAACAGCAGTGGCACGCGGCGCTGCGCCGCCAGCTCGATGAAGTGCGTGCCCTTCAGCGCCGATTCGCTGAACAGGATGCCCTGGTTGGCGAGGATCGCCACCGGCATGCCCATCAGGTGCGCGAATCCGCACACCAGCGTGGTGCCGTAGCGCGACTTGAACTCGTGGAAGCGCGAGCCGTCCACGAGCCGCGCCAGCAATTCTCGGACTTCATAAGCCGACCGTCCATCGCGCGGCAACACGCCGTAGATCTCGGCGGGGTCGTAAGCGGGCGCCTCCGGTGTCTGCATGGCAACGGTTGCCCGCCGGGCGAAGCCCAAGTGCAGGACAATCTCGCGCGCCATCTCGAGCGCATGCGCGTCGTCGTCGGCGAGATGATCGGCGACGCCGGAGATACGCGTGTGCACGTCGCCGCCGCCCAGTTCTTCCGCGGTCACCTCTTCACCGGTCGCGGCCTTCACCAGCGGCGGCCCACCGAGGAAGATCGTGCCCTGGTTCTTCACGATCACGGTCTCGTCGCTCATCGCGGGCACGTACGCGCCGCCCGCGGTGCACGATCCCATCACGACCGCGACCTGGGGTATCCCGAGCGCGGAGGCGCGGGCCTGGTGGTAGAAGATGCGCCCAAAGTGCTCCCGGTCGGGGAACACCTCGGCCTGGAGCGGCAGGAACGCGCCGCCCGAGTCCACCAGGTAGACACAAGGCAAGCAATTCTCGAGCGCGATCTCCTGTGCGCGCAGGTGCTTCTTCACCGTCATCGGGAGGTAGGACCCACCCTTCACGGTGGCATCGTTGGCAACCACCATGACGTGCCGGCCGTGCACGCTGCCGATGCCGGTGACGAGCCCGGCACCGGGGGCTTCGTCGCCGTACATGCCGTTCGCGGCAAGCGGGGAGAGCTCGAGGAAGGCGGTGCCGGGGTCGAGCAGCTTCTCGACGCGCGCGCGAACGAAGAGCTTGCCGCGCGCGGTATGCCGCCGCACCTGCTCGGGGCCGCCGCCCAGCCGCGCGAGCGCGAGCCGCTGGCGCATGTCCGCGGCGAGCGCGCGGTGGTGTTCGGCATTGGCGCGGAACTCGGCGCTCGTGGGATCGAGGTGCGACTCGAGTCGTTCCATGTCGGGTCGGCGGGGCTCCAGAGGTCCGGTGGATTCCGCCCGCGCGGGCGGAGGGTGCGAACCGGCGAGTTATAGCAGCCCGAAGCCCTCGCGCGCACGCGACGGCCGCCCGGCGCTCACGATGTCGCCAGCGGCAGGCGCACGCGCGCGGTGCACCCCGGCCGCCGGCCGGTCGCGGTGTCTGCGCCGCGATTCTCGAGCGACAGCGAACCGCCATGCGCCTCGGCGATCTGCCGCGAGAGCGGCAGCCCGATGCCCGTGCCCTCGGGCTTGGTGGTGAAGAACGGCACGAACAGGTTGGCCGTGTCGGCGAGTCCCGGGCCCTCGTCGTTGACACGCAGTTCGAATGCGTCGTCCTCCACACTCCAATCGATCCAGACCCGCCCGCGTGTCTCGAGCGCAGCGTCCGCGGCATTTCGCACCAGATTGATCAGCAGCTGATCCAACTGATCGCCGTCGGCCGACAGCGTGACCGCCGGCCCGCCCACCACCTCGACCGGCACGCGCGTCTCGAGCGCCGCGACGCGCCCCACCCAGGTCGCGGTGTCGAGCGGCGCGGGAACGGGCTTGGGGAGCCGCGCGAGTCGCGCGTAGGCATGCATGAAGCGTCCGAGCGACTGCGCGCGCGTCTCGATGATGCCGAGCCCTTCGCCCAGCTCGCTCGCCGCGACCGGTGGCACGGGGTCCGCCGCGGTCTTCCCCACCAGCGAGCGCAGCGATCCGGCGATGCTCTGGATCGGCGCGAGCGAGTTGTTGATCTCGTGCGACAGCACGCGGATGAGCCGGAGCCACGCTTCACGCTCCTCCTCGCGCAGCGCGCGCGAGAGGTCGGAGAGGAGCACCAGCTCGTGCGGGCGGCCATCCTGGATGTAGCCGCCGCGCCGCAGCTCCCAGCGGCCCGCAGCTCCCGGCAGCCGCAGCTCGGCGAGGCGCGGGGTCTCGCCGGTCAGGGCGGTGCTCAACCCGAGCCACGCCGCCTCGAGGCCCAGCACGCGCTCGGCCGGCCGGGCGAGCAGTCGCTCGCCCTCGCCGTTCACGAGGCGCAGGCGATGCTCCGGGTCGAACCCGAACACCGCGACGTCCACCGAGTCCATGACGCGCTGCAGCACCGCGGTGGCCGCGATCGCGCCCAATCGCTGACGGCGCACGGACTCGGTGAGTGCGTTCACCTCCCACAGCGCCAGCCCCAGCGCCCCTTCAGGGTCGGCTCCGCGCGCGCGGATGCTCGTGTCGCCCTCGCGGATCGCGGCCATCATGTTGGCGAGCGTCTGCATGGGACGCACCGCGCGCTCGACCACGAGCCCGGCGCACGTGATCCAGCCGAGCCACAGCAGCGCGAGTACGAGCGCGCGCAGCGAGGGGTCGAACGGCGTCCGCCACAGGAGCACGCTCAGGATCGCGAGCGCGGGCAGCCCGCCGGCGAGCGACAGCAGGAGCATCTGCGATTCCCAGCGCATCGCGCGCCGGCGGCGCGGAGCCGGCATGGCTAGCCCCGCATCCTGCGACACATCGTCGAACGCATCCTAGAGCCCGTGACGTTCGAGGCGGCGGTAGAGCGCGCTGCGCGAGAGCCCGAGCGTCTTCGCCGCTTCGCTCACGTTGCCGGCGTGACGCGCAAGCGCCTTCTGGATGAGCACGCGCTCCACCTCGTCGAGCGTCATCTGTTCGAGCGTGGTCGCGCCGCCTGCGGACACGCGCAGGCCGAGATCGCCCACCTCGAGCGATCTGCCGCGCGCCATGAGAACGGCGCGCTCCATCACGTGGTCCAGCTCGCGCACGTTCCCCGGCCACGGATGCGCGAGCAGCGCGCGCAGCGCCTCGGCGTCCAGGCTCTCCACCGGCTTCCGGTAGCGCTGCGCGTGGCGCTTGAGGAAGTACGCGGCCAGCGCCGGCAGGTCTTCACGGCGTTCGCGCAGCGCAGGCAGCCGGACTTCCACCGTATTGATGCGAAACAACAGGTCCTCTCGGAAACGACCAGCGGCGACTTCCGAGTGCAGATCGGCGTTCGTGGCCGAGACGAGCCGTACGCTCACCGTGCGCGTTCGCGAGCTGCCGACGCGCTCGAACTCGCCGGTCTGGAGCACGCGCAGGAGCCGCGCCTGTTGCGCCAGCGGCACGTTCGCGACCTCGTCCAGGAACAGCGTGCCGCCGTCGGCCAGCTCGAAGCGGCCCACGCGGTCGGCGTTCGCGCCGGTGAACGCGCCCTTCATGTGCCCGAACAATTCGCTTTCGAACACGCCCTCGGCGAGCCCGCCCACGTTGACGGTGACCAGCGCCCGGCCCGCGCGCGGCGAGCTCGCGTGCAGCATGCGAGCGACGAGTTCCTTCCCGGTGCCGTGCTCGCCCGTCACCAGCACGTTCGCGTCGCTCGGCCCGACGCGAGCGAGCAGGTCGAGCACCGGCCGCATCACCGGCGCCTCGGCGATCATCTCGGGCATGCCTTCCCGCCGCAGCAGCCGGTTCTCGTGCTCGAGCCGCTGCCCGACCCGCAGTGCGCGGCCGAGCTCGACCTGTGTGCGCAGGGTCTGGAGCAGCCGCGCGTTGTCCCACGGCTTCTGCACGTAGTCGCGCGCGCCCCGGCGCACGGCCGCGACCGCGCCCTCGACGCTGCCCCAGGCCGTCATCACCACCACCGGCAGCGTCGGGTCCAGTGCACGCAATTGTTCGACGAGCTCCAAGCCCTCCTTGCCGCTGGTGGTGTCCCGGGCGTAGTTCAAGTCCAGCAGGGCGACGTCGAAGTCACGCGACTCGAGCGCGGCAAGCGCCTGCGCCGGCGATGTGGCGGACTCGACCTCCAGGCCATCCGCCTTCAGGAGCAGCTTGAGCGCCGCCAGCACGTCGGGGTCGTCGTCCGCCACCAGCACGCGCGGCACGCGCTCGTCCGCGGCCTTCACGGCTTGACCGCCTCGGCCCAGCTGATGCTGTACCAGAACGCCGCGTCACGCCGCTCCCCCCAGGCGCGGAGTTCGCCCTGCGCGGCATCGAACTCCGCCGCCGACACCCCACCCGTTGCGAGAATGGCGTCGCGCGCGCCCATGAAGATGTCGCCCAGGTTGGCGACATAGGCTGGAAATGCAGGCTCGCCCGCGCACGCCCCGAACGGGAGGAGCGCGATGCGGTGCGGCTCGAGCCCGGCGTCCGCCAGCAATTGCACGAGCCTCCGACCCACGTGCGGATCGTTGCCGAGCCTGTCGTACGTGCGAATGTACGCGCGCCACACGGCGTCGACTCCGGGGGGCTCCGGCCACAGGCGCAGCGCCTGGTGATCGTCGTCCGCCAGCACGACGCGCCCCCCGTGGCGCACCGCGCGCGCCATCTCGTTCACGACCTGCTGCGGCGTCGGGACGTGCTCGAGCAGGAAACGCGTGTGTGCGAGATCGAACGTGCCCCACTCGCGGGCCGCGAGCGGCAGCGCCAGCGCGTCGCCGGCGCGGAAGTCCACGAGCCCGCCCTCGCCGGCATCGCCGGCCAGCGCTTCGGCGCGCGCGAGTTGCTCCGGGCTGCGCTCCACCGCCACGACGCGCTCACCGGTGGCGCGCGCGAGCAGGCGTGCGAACTGGCCGAGCCCGCTGCCCACGTCGAGCGCGCGTTCGCCCGGCCGGGGGGCCAATGCGTCCAGCGACACGCGATTGACGAGTGCGTTCAGGTCCGCCAGGCGGCGCTGCTCCTCGGGGTGCGTGCCGTGCACGTAGCGCGAGGTCGGGGTCATGTGAGCATCCTACGTGATGGCCTGCCCCGCGGGGGAATCGGCGAGTTCGCGGCATGGGGCGGGCGCGGGAAGCCGCCTGATCCGAGGGCCGGGACAACCGACCGGGCGCCGGCGCTATCACGAACCTGTCATGAATCACCGCGGGCAAGACGAATTCGCTTGACCCGCTTCCGGTGCACACCGGTCGCGACGCGCGGCGCACTTGGGAGCTGCGCGCCAGCGCTCGCGACAAGAGCGCCGGCGATGCCGCGACGCCGCGTTCCGGAAAGTTCCCGTCGCGACGCTCGAATTGCACCCACGGCGCACGCATCGCAGCCGGAGACCCTCGTGGTAGGAATGTCGTGCCCCCGCGACTGCCCCCCCCAGGCGCGGAGACTTCTCATGTTGTCCTACTCGCTGTCGCACCTGTCCAACCCCGTCCTTCTGCACGGCCTCACCACACTGGTCACGCAGGATCGCGCGACCACTGCCAGTTTGCTGGCTCATCTCGCCGAGGTGGATGAGCGCAAGCTGTACGTCCCGGCGTCGTATCCATCGATGTTCCTCTACTGCGTGCGTGAACTTGGGATGTCCGAGGACGCGGCATACAAGCGGATCGCCGTGGCGCGCACCGCACGGCGGTTCCCTGCCATCTTCCCCATGCTCGGGGATGGGCGCCTGAATCAGACGGCTGTGCTGCTGCTGGCTCCGCATCTCACTCCGAACACCGTGGACGAGCTCTTGACTGCTGCCACCCACAAGACCAAGCCTGAGGTCGAGCAGTTGCTGGCGCAGCGCTTCCCTCAACCGGACGTTCCGACGCTGCTGCAGCCCATCGAGCGTGCCGCTGCCGGCGGCGAACGGATGGCCTTGTCCTGTGGCGTACCTGAAGCGCAACTCGCTCCAGAGCGAGTTGTCCCATCGGCCGATGCGAATTCCAAGGTTTCGATGGTGCCACTTGCGCCGGCCGTTCCCACGCGCGCTAAGACCACGCCACTCTCCCCCGGCCGGTTCGCACTGCAGCTCACGATGGGGCAGGTCACCCACGATCTTCTCCGGGAGGCGCAATCGCTGCTCGGGCACGCGGTGGGGTCGGTTGACGTCGAGGCCGTGCTCGAGC
>CAYSWZ010000211.1:0-36818 GCA_964434945.1 uncultured bacterium
CACGCTCTGGTCGGCCAGATGAACGAACGAATAACTCCTCATGACGGGACTCCGCGGTGGCGAGTGCACATCGCGGGGGCAGTGTCATTCATACCACGAACCTTCCCGGCTTCCGTGCATGCGCAGTGCGCGCATCGCGAGTGATGTGGTGAACTTTCGTCGACGGAGCCGAGACAACTCGTCAGCGCTCGATCTGCGCGAGCTGGCGAGCGGTTCTCGTGCCCACCGCGACTCACGGCCGAGGCCGCTCGCCAGTGTTGTCAACGAGAATCTTCCCTCGCGTCGTGATTTCTTTCCGGCTCGCCGACGCAGGAACTCATGCGCGGCTTGGCAGCGCGGCGGACCGCACCACCGCACGCCCCGCCCTACGGCAGCGCGGCCTGGACGTCCACGCCGCGCTCGCGCAGGAGCTCGCGGATCTTCGTCTTCACCAGGTCGATCGCCACCTTGGTGTGGCCTCCGCCCGGGATGATGACGTCCGCGAAGCGCTTGCTGGGCTCCACGAACTGGAGGTGCATCGGGCGGACGCTGTCCTCGTACTGGCGGAGGATGGCGTCCACCGAGCGCCCGCGCTCGGTGAGGTCGCGGCGCAGGCGGCGGATCAGGCGCACGTCGGAATCGGCGTCGACGTAGAGCTTGATGTCCATGAGCGCACGCAGCTCGGGGTCGTGAAAGATCAAAATGCCTTCGAGCACGATCACCAGGTGGTCGCTGATGCGCCGCGTCTCCCTCGTGCGCCGGTGCTGCGAGTAGTCATAAACAGGCTGTTCGATCGGGTGTCCTTCGAGCAGCTCGCGAAGATGCTGGCGCATGAGGTCCGAATCGAAGGCGTCCGGGTGGTCGAAGTTCCGCGCCTCGCGGTCGCGGAACGGAACCTCCTCCAGGTCCCGGTAGTAGCTGTCCTGGTCAATGATGACGACGCGCTTGGAGCCGAGCTCGCGGACGATGGTGCGCGCGACCACGGTCTTGCCGGATCCGGAACCGCCGGCGATGCCGATGAGGATGCGTCGTGGCATTTGCTCATGAAGTTAACAGCGCGTGCGGGTATGTTCCACTGACGTCGGCCCGCGCGTCGGATTGCCCATCCCTTCCGGCCTCGACCCGGCACCGCGCCACGTGGCATTGTTCCCACCGTCGTGCGGGGGCGCTCGGAAAGGAAAGACTCATGGCGAGAAAACTGGAAACCGAGGAGCTCGGAGCCGCGCTGAAGCGCCTGCCGGGCTGGGAAGTCCGCGACGGAAAGCTCGCCCGCACGTTCCGCTTCCGCGACTTCGGCGACGCTTTCGCGTTCATGGCGGCGTGCGCGCTGCGCATCCACGCGCTCGACCACCATCCGGAGTGGTCCAACGTGTATTCCACCGTCAAGGTGGAGCTGGTGACTCACGACGCCGGGGGCATCACCGAGAAGGACGTGGAACTGGCGAGCCTCATGGAGTCGATCGCGGGGCGCTTCCCGAAGCCGTGAGTCCGGCCATCCGCTGACGCCGAGGGCTCCTGCCGTGAGCGCGCGTCGGCCACTCCGCCGCTACTTCGCCGGCGTGAGCAACAGCACCGTCTGGTGTTTCGCCTCCGCCAGCCAGTCATAGAAATTGCTGTGGCCGAGCGCCAGGTGGTCGAACCGCGAGAGATAGCCCGTCCAGAACGTGTCGCCCATCCACAGCGCACGCGTGGCCATGCCCCCCGAAAGCGTTCCCAGGGCGCCCGGATCGGATCGCAGCCGGTTGAGGACGTCCGGCGGCAACTCCGCGCCCAGGAGCCACCGCACGCTCTTCCGGACGCGGTCCAGCATCGCTCCGGTGACCATCTGGCCGCCCACCACCTGGAGCTGTTCGTACACGGACCCCGAGAGCAGATCCGGATCGGTCGCGTCGGTGCGGACCGGTGGGTAGAAGCGCAGCAGCTCCGGCTCGTCGAGGAGCGCGTACTGGAAGCGCGCCGTGAGGGGCGGCGTGGGCGCGCCCCACGAGGTGTTGAACCCGGCGCCCGTCACGAGCATGCCGAGGTAGAACCCGGCGTGGAGACTGTCGGTGAGCGGCAGGCCCTCGATCGCCACCACGCCGACCGGGGCGGTGAGGTTCTTCCACGGCACCGTGCGCTTGCTGCCGTGAAGCCGGACCACGACCGTGTCCGGCAGCGCCGGGCCCCCGGGCAGCTTGCCGAACAGCGCGCCCACCATCGCGTGGACGTCCACTCCCGACAGGTCTCCCGCGAGCGCCAACGAAGCGTTTCCGGGCTGGTACCAGTCGTGGAGACGCGCGCTGAGCTCCTTCGACGTCAGCCTGGTCAAGCCCGGCATGCTCGCGCGCCGGACGATCTGCTCGTCGGTGAGCCCCTGCGCCTGCGCGGACGACCGCCAGTAGAGGACGTCCGCCGGATCGCCGAAGAGTCGCGAACCGGCATCGCGCCGCACCTGCGTCAGGGCCTGCTTCAACGACTCGTCGGTCACATTGACGCCGGCGAGCCGCGCGGCGAATTGCTGGAGCACGCCCGGCAACTGCGCCACGGTGGCGATCTCGGTGAAGCGCACGAGCCGCGCGCCCCGGCGCGATTCCCAGCCGAGCGGGCGGAGGCTCGCCATCTCGGCGCGCGTCCGCTCGGGCACGTCGCCCGCTGCACCCATGAACTCCAACTCCGCGAGCAGCTCCGAGAGCCCTTCCTGGCCCGCGGGCTCGTACCCGTAGCCCGCCCGGAACGCGAGCGTCACCGCGATGCCCTTCGTGCGCGGGACGTGCCGTGTGCGCACCTCGAGCCCGTTGTCGAGCCGCCAGGTGTCGGAGAGCGTGCTGTCGGGGAGTGGGGCCGGGCGGGCCGGGGAGGCCAGGGCGATGAGGACGAGCGCAGCGAGGACTCTGGAAAGTCGGGGCAAGGCGGCTCCGGGCTGCGGGAAGGTGCACGGGGAACGGCCGATGAGTGTAGCGCAACGTTCCGGCGGCGTGTCCGGGACCCGTCAGCGCCGGCCGATCCGGCCCGCCGCTGGCCCTCCCGCCGCTCGCAGGCGGCCCGCCCTTCGCTCGCGGTGCGTGAATGGTCCGGGTAGACTGCCCTGTCCATGGCGACCCCTGACGAGAAACGCGTGAGACAGCTCGTGAGCGAGGCCCTCGAGCGCGCGCTCGGGCCCGCGCCCGGTGCGGCCGGCGCCGCTGCGGCCGCGCGTCCCGTGTCGCCGAAGCGTGTCGCGCTCGGCGCCGATCACGGTGGCTACGCGCTCAAGGAGATCCTGCGCCGCGCGATCACCGACGAGATGGGCTGGGAGGTGCACGACTGCGGCACGCACTCGGCCGAGGCCGTGGACTATCCCGACTTCGCCGCGGCCGTGGCGCGCGAGGTGGCGGGCGGGCGCGCCGCGCTCGGCATCGTGGTGGACACGGCCGGCATCGGCTCCACGATGGCGGCGAACAAGGTGGCCGGCGTGCGCTGCGCGCTCTGCCACGACGACGCCACGGTCGTGAACGCGCGCGAGCACAACGACGCCAACGTGCTCGCGCTCGGCTCGCGCGTCGTCCATCGCGGCGCCGCGGTGCGCATGGTGCGCCTGTTCCTCACCACCGCGTTCGCGGGCGGCCGCCACGCGCGCCGCGTGCAGAAGATCATGGCGCTGGAGGGACCGCGTTGAGGCTGTCCCTCGACACGATCCGGCGCCTTCCCAAGGCCGAGCTGCACTGCCATCTCGATGGCAGCCTGCGGCCCGGCACGGTGCTGGAACTGGCCGAGGAGCAGGGCGTGAAGCTGCCGACCACGCACCTCGGCCAGCTCACGCGGCTCCTCGAGGCGGGCAAGCGCACGCGCAGCCTCGCCGACTATCTCAAGATCTTCGACTACACGCTCGCGGTGATGCAGCACAAGGACGCGCTCTACCGCACCGCTTTCGAGCTGGTCGAGGACTGCGCCGCCGAGAACGTCCGGCACCTGGAAGTGCGCTATTCGCCCATCCTGCACCGAAAGAGACGCCTTTCATTCGAAGACATCGTGGACCCGGTGATCGCCGGCCTGCGCGACGCCGGCGTCAAGTACAACATGTCCACCGGCGTGATCATCTGCGGCATCCGCAGCATGGCGCCCAAGGTGTCCATGGCGCTCGCCGAGCTGGCGGTCGCGTACAAGGGCCGTGGCGTGCTGGCGTTCGATCTCGCAGGGCAGGAGAAGGACTATCCCGCCAAGGCGCATCGCGCCGCGTTCCAATTGATCTTGAAGAACAACGTCAACTCCACGGTGCATGGCGGGGAGGCGTTCGGCGCGCAGAGCATCGCGCAGGCGCTGCACTACTGCGGCGCACATCGCATCGGCCACGGCACGCGGCTGCGCGAGGACCCGGACCTGCTCCGCTACGTGCGCGACCACCGCGTGCCGCTCGAGATGTGCCTGTCGTCGAACATCCAGACGCGCGCCGTGCGCACGATGCACGAGCACCCGTGCGGCGACTACTTCCGCCAGGGCCTGCGCGTGACGCTCAACACCGACAACCGGCTCATGTCGGCGACCACCGCGAGCGAGGAGATCGCGCTCGCCGCCCGCGCGTTCCGCTTCTCTCCCTACGAGGTCAAGCGCATCGTCCTCAACGGCTTCAAGAGCGCCTTCATGCCCTACCCCCAGAAGGCCCGCATGCTCCGCGAGGTCAACCTCGAGATCGATCGCGTCTTCATGGACGCCTTCCCCAGCGAGTACGACCTCCGAGGAAGCTACTAGGCATCCCACCCGAGAGCGCAATGACTCGACGTTCGAACGCGGCAAGGCCCGGGGGTGCGGCGGGGTTTCGCGCGGGCGGCGTCTGGCGGCACACGGGAGCCATGGATGGGGAAGTGGGCCGACGGCCGAGCGAGGAGCCGGCAGGAAGCCGGCGACGAGCGTTCGCCCTCGCGAAACCCCGCCGCACCCCCGGGCCGTTGTTGGCCATCGCGACGGCCGTCGCGCTGCTTCTCGCGGCACCGCGAGCCGGAGCAGACACCGACGCCATTCGCTACGTGACAAGACTCGCGAACAAGAACCGGCTCGGACTCACCGTCACGAACTACGGGTTCTTCGGCAACAATTTCACGTCGCGATCGTCCTCGTTCGAGTTCCCGCTCGGGTCCGGCTACGAGCACATGTCGCGCGCCGGGCTGTGGGTCGGGGCGCTGGCGGTCTCGGATTCCGGCGCGTTCACCGGGGTGACCACGGCGCTCGTGGACGCCACGCAGGGGGGAGCCTCCGGGGACGAGACCGAGTTCACGCCGAACAGCGACGCGATCAGCGAGCGCTCGCGCCTCGTGAACAGCCGTGTCTACTCGCCCGCGGCCATCTCCGACCAGGACCTGATCTGCAGTTACACGGACGCCGTGCCCAAGCCCTCGAGCGGCAACCAGCGCGAGCGCCATTCGCCGCTCGACATCACGGTGCGCCAGATCACGCTCGGATTCACGCTGCACGCGGCCGAGGACTTCGTGGTCTCGCGGTTCGTGATCGTGAACGACGGCGCGCCGCTGCGCGACGCCTGGCTCGGGATGTACGCGCAGTTCGCTTCGGGCAACAAGAACCGCTATTCGACCTGGCCGCCGACGGGCAGCTCGGGTCCCGGCTCCTGGTACTACAAGGCGCACATCGAGTACGACACGCCCCGGCGGCTGTTCTCGGAGCACTACTGCCTCGCGCCGCCCTATCCCGACGGGTGCGGTGATTCTGCGGTGCCGCCGTGGGCGGGCATCAAGCTGCTCGGCGTCACGCCCGGGGACATCGCCGACAAGCGCGTCAACTGGCGCTGGTGGACGTTCGTGCTCGGCGACCCGTCCCGCGACGAGGACGTCGAGAAGTACCGGCTCATGAGCGACTCCGCCGTGGACGATCCGACCGGCTGCCTCCTCCTCGGCCAGTGCTCGCCGATCCAGCTCCTGAGCGTGGGGCCGTTTGACCGCATCGAACACGGCGACAGCGTGTCGGTGGACGTGGCGTTCGTGGGCGGGGACGACCAGCCGGGGCTCCGGACTCACGCCGACTACGCGCAGTTCGCGCACGACGTGCACTACCAGCTCCCGAGCGCGCCGCCCTCGCCCCGGGTGCTCGTGGAAACCGGCTCGCAGTACGCCGAGATCTGGTGGGACGACTCGCCCGAGTTCGCCGTCGACCCCACAAGCCCTGCCCCCGGCGGCCGGGACTTCGAGGGCTATCGCGTGTACCTGGGGCTCGATCAGCAGGCGCCCGCGCGGCTCGCCCAGTTCGACCTCCGCGACACCACGGGCTTCAACACCGGGCTCGAGCCGGCGCTCGCCCCGGTCCCGCGGGTGCGGGATGGGATCACCTACCGCTATCACCAGCGCATCGACGGCCTGAAGGACGGGTTCCGCTACTGGGGAGCGGTCACGAGCTACGACACCGGGGATCAGTCGATCGAGAGTCTGGAGAGCAGCATCAGCCAGAACAAGTTCCTCGTCATCCCGATGGCGAACGCCACGGAGCACCCCGGTGTGATCGTGTTCCCGAACCCCTATCGTGTCGAAGCCGCATGGGACACTGGCCGGCCGCCGCGCGACAAGGTCGTTTGGTTCACCGGCTTGCCAAGCCGCTGCACTGTACGTATATATACTCTCGCTGGAGATCAGGTTCTCTCGAAGGAGTTCGACGGGAGCGTTTATCACACAGAGAACGTCCGGGGCGTCTGGACCCCGGAGAGCAACCCCGACACGGGTGCCCCGGCGCTCTCGGGCGGCTCTTTCGCCTGGGACCTGATCAGCGACCGGGACCAGGCGGTGGCGAGCGGGCTCTACATCTGGACCGTCGAGGACCACGCTGGAGGGCACGTCCAGCGCGGGAAGCTGCTGGTGGTGAAGTCCGACCGAGAGTGATTGCGCGCGGGCAACTTGTTACGAAACGGTTCCTTGACTGACTTCGGAGCGCCAGCCTAAGTTCCTGCCCCACTGTTCCCATCCCAAATGAAGACCCTCTCACGCGCTCGCTTTCTCGTCCTGGTTCTGCTCGCGGTGGCCCTCCCGGCGCTCGCGGACGACAAGGGCACCATCAACGGCAAGGTCACCGACAAGCGGACGGGGCACGCACTCCCGTTCGCCAACGTCGCATTGGTCGGTATCCCAAGAGGCGGCCTGACCGACTCGGAAGGCCTCTTCTCCATTCCCGGTGTGCCGGCCGGGACGTACGACGTGAAGGTGCAGTTCCTCGGCTACAAGCCCGAGACCGTTCCGGGCGTGGTGGTGGCCGCGGGCAAGACGGCCGCGCTCGACATCAAGCTCGAAGAGGTCGTCGTGCACGAGGAGAAGGCGGTCGAGGTGACCGCCGAGCGCCGCCTGGTCGAGGCGAAGCAGGGCGCGACCGTGCGCAGCGTGAACGCAAACGAGATCCGCAACCTGCCCGTGACCACGGTCGCCGACGTGCTGCAGCAGCAGGCCGGGATCAGCACCGACGCCGACCAGATCCACGTGCGCGGCGGCCGCACCGACGAGACCATGTTCGTGGTGAACGGCGTCACCAACCGCGACCTCGTCACCGGGCAGTCCACGGCCGGCCAGTTGAACGCCCGCTCCGTCTCCGAGGTCAACGTCACCACCGGTGCGTACGACGTGCGCTACGGCAACGCGCTGTCCGGCATCGTGGAGATCCGCCTCAAGGAAGGCACCGACAAGTCGCAGTTCGGCATCACCACCTCGGCCGGCAGCTACGGCGGTCGCGCCTGGCAGACGCTGTGGACCGGGCCCGATCCGGTGGTGGCGCCGGCGCTCTCGCTGTTCGGCCTCCACCTCGCCGGCTCCGCCACGAGCGTGCTCGATCTGTCCGGCAGCCTGTTCGAGACCCGCTTCAGCTACCTCGGGACGTCGGGGTTGAGCCTGCTCGAGCGGACGGTGCTGCCGCCGTACCTGCACCCGCGGCTCGTCTCCAGCTACGAGGACAGCTTCCTCGGCTACCACTTCCACTACGGCGACATGTGGGCGCCCTCGGAGGACAACCGCTGGGCCGGGCGCTACGGCTGGTACTGGAAGCCGAACGTGAAGGACAAGGTGTCGTTCAACTTCTCCAAGCGCATCGCCATCGACCAGGGCTTCAGCCGCACGTTCCTCACCGCGCAGGGGGACCTGGGCGATCCCGCCTACCCGTGGCAGTGGGACCATCGCATCGGCAACGCGCCGACGATCTTCGAGGACAACGTCCAGAACTCGATCGAGTGGCGGCGGACGCTCGCGCTGAACGGGTTCAGCACGCTGCAACTGTCGCGCTACTTCTACGCGCAGCGCCAGGACGTGCAGGCCAAGAACTGGACGGAGTACGTGGAGCCCGACGACCGCTCGGCGTTCCCACTCGGCGATCCGCGCCGCGACGACTACTTCTACGACACGGGGGACTACAACCAGTGGGCCGACCGGCGCACGAACAGCTGGGGCCTGCAGGGCTCCGTCACCCAGCGCATCCGCCACAACGAGATCGAGCTGGGCCTCGACCACCAGTGGCAGACGGTCCAGTACCTGACGATCGAGAACCCGTGGGTGTTCGACAAGGACGGCCTCGGCGAGTCGCACGACCTGTGGCTGGTGCACCCGATGGTCGGCTCCGTCTATGGGCGTGACCGGCTCGAGTTCGAGGGGTTCGTCGCCAACCTGGGCCTGCGCGCGGACTACTGGTTCCCGGGTCGCGAGGCGGAGCAGGCGATGAGCGACACGACGCGCCACAACATCTCGCCGACCACGCGCACCTCGTTCTACAGCGACACGCGCTCGTTCTTCGGCCGCCGGGTCAAGGTGCACTTCTCGCCGCGTGTCATCGTGGCGCACCCGATCACCGAGAACAGCAGCTTCTTCTTCAACTACGGCGTGTTCACGCAGAATCCCTCGTACCGCTACGTGTATTCGAAGCTCAACTCGATCTCGAGCGAGTCGTTCCCGCTGCAGGGCAATCCCGACCTGAACCCGCAGGTCTCGGTGAACTACGAGGTCGGCGCCAAGCACCAGTTCCTGCCGACGACGGCCGCGAACGTCACGTTCTTCGTCCGCGACGTCTACGACTACCCGAGCGCGACCCGCGTCGATCCGCTGTCGGGGACGAACCTCCAGTCCTACTTCATCTACCTGAATGGGCACTACGCGCGCTCCAAGGGCTTCGAGATCGAACTCGAGAAGCGCCGCTCGAACTACTGGTCGGGGAAGGTGACCTACTCCTACCAGCAGACGCGCGGCAAGAGCAGCGATCCGAACGAGGACCGCGCGCTGCAGGAGCTGGGCGGCAGCACCGAGACCCGGCTGTCCGAGGAGTTCGTGACCTGGAACCGCCCGAGCAAGCTCTCGGCGAGCTTCGACGTGCGCTACGACGACAAGACGCCCGGCGCCCTCGGCTGGGCCCGCCGCATGGGCCTCAACCTCTACGTGCAGGGCGAGTCCGGGCGCGCCTACACGCCGCTCGACATTCACGGCATCAACCCGATCGGGCTGCCGAATTCGAAGAACGCGCCGATGCAGGTCACCACCGACTTGAAGCTGAACCGCTGGTTCCTGATCGGGACCCGCCGCTTCGACATCAGCCTCGCGGGCACGAACATCTTCAACAACTACATCTACAACCGCATCGACGCGATCACCGGCCTCGGCCGGGTGTGGGGACAGGGCCAGTACGACCCCAACAACGTCAGCGGGCTCACCGATTACACCAAGGTGAGCGAGGTGGACGACCCGTCCAACTACGGCTCCGGCGCGCAGTGGAGGTTGCAGCTCGATGCCGACCTCTAGGATCCGCCTCGAACGGCGCGCGCAGGCCGGCGCCCACCGCCCGCGGCTGCCTGCCTCCCTCACGATGCTGGCGGCGATCGCCGTGCTGCTGGCCCCGGGGCGTGCGTTCGCGCAGGCCTCGCTCGGCGGGCAGCGCGCCGGCACATCGTCCGCGACGTTCCTGCGCATCGGCATCGGCGCCCGCGCGGTGGGCATGGGCGAGACGTTCGTCGCGGTCGCCAACGACCCGAGCGCCATCTACTGGAACCCGGCCGGACTCGCGTCGCTCCAGCGCCGCGAAGTGTCGTTCTCGCACGTCCAGTGGCCGGCGGACGTCCACTTCGAGCACATCACCATGATCCTCCCGTCGCGCCGGTTCGGCGGCTCGATCGCGATGCAGTTCGGCGTGCTCGGCACCGACATCAACGAGACCACCGAGCTGCAGCCGTTCGGCACCGGGCGGACGTTCACCTACTCCGACCTCGTGGCCGGCGTCGCGTTCTCGCGGCGCTGGACCGACAAGCTGCTGGTCGGAACGGGCGTCAAGTGGGTGCACGAGGATCTGGGTTCGCAGGTCGGTGGCCCGACCACGTCGGCGTTCCTGTTCGACGTCGGCTCGATCTACTACCTCGGGCTCGGCAGCGTGCGCATCGCCACCTCGCTCACGAACTTCGGCGCGGCGCTGCGGCCTTCCGGCACCTACACCTCGCCGTTCGACGGCTCGACCTCCACGTACGACGCCTTCGACCCGCCGCTCATGTTCCGCTACGGCATCGCGTTCGAGCCGGTCGAGAACTCCACGCAGAAGCTCACCACCGCGTTCGAGGTCAACCAGCCCGCGGACAACTCGCAGCTCGTCAAGGCCGGGATGGAATGGCAGTACAGGGGCGCGTTCGCGCTGCGCGCCGGGTACAACTTCATGGCCGACGCGCTCAAGCTCTCGGCGGGCGCCGGCTTCAGCGGCGACATGGGCAGCCTGCGCGGCTCGCTCGACTACGCCTACACCGACGGCGGGTTCCTCGGCGCGGTGCATCGCATATCGCTGGGGGTGCGCTTCTGATGCGTTCGCGCCTGGCGGTGCCCCTGTTCGCGTTCGTCGTGATGCTGCCCGCGGGTTGCGGCGGCAAATTCGACCTGCCCACCGAGCACCCGGGCACCTCCGTCCCGACCGACAAGAGCTACGCGATGCTCGCGACCTGGAAGGGCGTGCCCGACATCCAGGACCTGATTCTCACGCAGGGCCAGGGCGATCAGTTGTTCGCCGTGTACAACCACGGCGGCTCCGGCGGGCCGACCGTGCCCCGGGGCGAGGTCCAGCTCTACCCGCTCACCGGCAATCTCGACCCCAACAAGCAGCCGCGGCCGATCGGCGCGCCGTACTTCAACCCGCTGCTGAGGCTGTTCAACCCGATCGCGATCGCGTCCGCGACCAGCCGGCTGTTCGTGCTCGACCAGGGGGATTCCTGCCAGGCGAAGTTCGATCCCGCGCGTGGCACCTGCGCGCCCGACGAGGACACCACGCACGCGACCGGGCACCCGTTCCGCAACATGGTGTTCGACTACACCGCGATCTGGCGCGTGCGCGAGTACACGCTGGGCGGCGGGGAGACGCTGTCGACGTTCACCGACACCACGGTGTCGCAGCCGTGGGGGATCGCCGCCGACGCCCAGGGCCGCGTCTACGTCGCCGGCCTCGCGGTGGTGCTCGACACGCTGCAGACCGACCAGCGCATCCGCACGCGCAAGTTCGTGAGCCGGGTCTACCGCTACAGCCGCGGGCCCAAGTACCCGCCCGACGTGCTCGACATCAACATGCCCGGCACCTCGTCGTGGCACCGCGACACGAGCTGGGTCGTGTTCGACGGCACCGGCGCGTCCTCGGTCTCGGACCCGCGCGGCATCTACTGGTCGGCCTACGGCGTGAATCCGCTGTTCATCGCCGACCGGCTCAACAACCAGGTGAAGGGCGTGTCCACGAACGAGGTCGGCGTGAGCATCGTGCGCGTGGACGGCCAGGCCACGGGCGCGAACATGGACCACCCCGAATCGGTCACCGCCGACCTGGCCGGGTTCTTCTACATGGTGGACCGTGACAACCGCCGCGTGCTGCGCTACGACCTGTCCGGAAATTACATCCAGCGCGTGGACGTGGAACTCAACTCCGATGCGCTGCCGCTGCTCGATCCGGTCTCGATCGCGGTGGACGACTCGCTCGCCTACGTCGCCGATCGCGGACGCGGCGAGATCGTCCGCTACCGGAGGCGGCCGTGAGGATGTCCCGGCTCGCCGTCCTTCTCGTGTGCACGCTGGTCCCGGCCGGCGCGGGGCCCGCGCGCGCCGACGTGTTCGACCACCTGCCGCCGCGCCCGTTCCTGCAGCAGCCGGCCGCGGCGGACGCCGACACGAGCACGCGGGTGTTCGTGTCGCTCATCTCCGGCCGCGACGAGACCGGCCGCGACTTGAACCTCATGAGCATCAACCTCACGAACTACGGATTCATCGGCAACAACTTCACCACCAAGACGCCGTCCATGGAGTACCCGGTCGGCACCGGCCACGAGCACCTCGTGCGCGGCGGGCTGTGGATCGGGGCGCTGGCCGCCGACGCGAACGGCGCGTTCACCGGCGTCACGACCGGCGCCGTGGATGGGTTCACCGGGGACGCCGCAGCGAGCGCCACCGAGTTCTCGCCCGAGGGCGACCACATCGACGTGCGCTCGTCGCTGCCGAACAACCGTCGCTACTCACCGCTCGCGGTGAGCGAGCGTGACCTGATCGGCCACTTCGACGACCTGATCCCGAAGCGCGCCCAGAACAATCGCGAGGACCACCGCCCGCTCGGCGTGGTGATCCGCCAGGAGAACTACTCGTGGTCGTTCGCCGACTACCGGCACATGGTGTTCTTCCACTGGGTGATCACGAACAGCGGCGCTCCGCTCCACAACGTGTTCCTCGGGCTCTACGACGAGCTGGCGAGCGGGCCCAAGAACAACTACTCCACCTGGCCGCCCGGCGGATCGTGGTTCAAGAAGAAGCAGATCAACTGGGTGGATTCGCTGAGCATGTTCACCGAGCGCTTCTGCCTGAGCGTGCCGATCCCGGACGGCTGCAGCTACTCGATCACGCCGGAGCTGGCGGGCATCAAGCTGCTCGGCGTGCGGCCCGGCAGCCTGCGCGGCCCGCAGGCCAAGCAGGTGACCATGCAGGCGTGGAACTTCTCGCCCGGCGACCCGACCCGCGACGAGGACGTCGAGCGCTACGGGCTCATGAGCTCGCCCACGAGCACGTCGCTGAACCCGCTGCCGACCGACCTGTCCCCGCGCGACGGCGACCCGGTGGAGCTCATCTCGGTCGGCCCGTTCGCGGACCTGAATCCGGGCGACAGCCTGCAGGTGGACTTCGTGTACCTGGGCGGCACCGATGACGACACCATGATCAAGCGCGCGCACACGGCGCAGCGCGCCTACGACCTCAACTACATCGTGCCGGTGCCACCGCCCTCGCCGCACTTCAAGGCGGTCGTGCGCGAGGGCGCCGTGGACTACTACTGGGACGACTCGCCGGAGTCGTTCATCGATCTCACCAGTCCGATTCCGAAGGATTTCGAGGGCTACCGCCTGTACGCCGGCGAGGCCCGCGACTCGTTACACCTGCTCGCGCAGTTCGATCTCGCCACCCCGCCGCACGACACGACCGGGTTCAATACCGGGCTCGACGTGGTCCGCCTGAACCCGCCGGTCACGATCGACGGCGAGACCTACCAGTACAAGTACACGCTCACCGGCCTGCGCACCGGGTTCAAGTACTTCGCGGCGGTGACGGCCTACGATCTCGGCTCGACCGAGATCGAGTCGCTGGAGAGCGGGAAGACGCAGAACGAGATCATGTTCGTGCCGGCGCCGCGTGCGGGTGAGCGCTCGGGCGGCGTGGTGGTGTTTCCGAACCCGTACCGCGTCGAGGCGGTCTGGGATCACGAGGCGTGGAAGCTCGGCAACGTGCGCGAGCACTACCTGTGGTTCGCGAACCTGCCGGCGCGCTGCAACATCCGCATCTACACGCTGGCCGGGGACCTGATCCTCGACGAGGCGTTCGACGGCGCGACGTACAACGGCAGCAACGCCCGCGGCATCTTCGACCCGGCGAACGACCTGCCGGGCACGTTCTCGGGGGCGACGTTCGGCTGGGACCTGGTGACGCGGCGCGGCCAGGCGGCGGCGACCGGCCTGTACATGTGGTCGGTCGAGGACAAGTCGAACGGCAAGACCCAGGTGGGCAAGGTCCTGATCGTGAAGTCGGATCGCGAGGGCTTCCAGTGAGACGCGCCCTGGCGTGTACCGGACTGTGGCTCGGGGCGGCGGCCCTGCTGGGCGCGCTCGTGCTCCCGGGCTGCGGCCTGACCGGCAAGCTCACCGGCGTGAAGCATGCGAACATTCCGCCGCACACCGTGCTGTACGTGAACGGCCCGGTGGACACCGTGAACCACATCGTCCACTTGTACTGGTTCGGCACGGATCCGGACGGCAACGTGGTCGGGTTCGAGTGGCAGATGAAGAATCCCGTCACGCCGGCCGACACGGCCTGGCACTTCACCACGCAATTGGACTCGATCTTCACCGTACAGGCCCCCTCCGGCTACACGAACCCGGTGTTCTCGGTCCGCGCGATCGACAACGCCGGAGCGCGTGACCCCCACCCGCCGGTGCAGAACTTCAAGTTCAGCAACCAGGCGCCCACGGTGACTCTGGTGCAGAAACCGCTGCCCACCGACACCACGTTCGCGTCGGTGAGCGTGACCTGGACCGCGAACGACCCGGACGGCGACGTGAGCAAGCTCACGTACCTGGTGTGGCTGGACGGCAACGACGCCACCCCGGAGATCACGACCGCGCAGGCGCTCACCATGCCCTCGGCGCGATTCCTGGTGAATGGCGCCATGGTGACGGGAAAGCGCACTCTGTTCGTGCGTGCGATCGACGACGGCGGGCGAGCGGGTCCCACGGACCAGATCACCTGGAACGTGCGCCGCCCGGTCACGGGACCACGCGCGCGGCTGCTGCTCGTGGACGACGTGCCCAAGAGCAATGCCGCCAACCTGCGCTTCGACACGCTCTACTCGAACAGCGTCGGCCGGGTCGGGCTCACCACCGACCAGTACACCATCCTGCGGCTCGACACGACGCAGCCGTTCAAGACGGCTGCCGACTTCGAGCAGACGTTCAAGCTGTTCGAGACGGTGGTGTGGTACCGCGGCAACGAGACCACGCTGTCCACGCTGCTCGGGATGGGCGAGCCCGGCATCGGGAACTACCTGAACGCGGGCGGGCGCTTCTACCTGGACGGGCTCTACCTGTTCAGCGGCATCAATGCGAACGGGGCGCTGTCCGAGGACTTCGCGCGCACGCATCTCAACAGCCGCGGCATGGTGGGAGCATTCACGATCACGCCCACGTTCTCCGACACCTCGATCGGGTTCGGGAACACCGGCACGAGCGTGTTCCTGCCGGCGGTGGACGTGCACGGCACGCTCGCGCGCGACTCGATGTACGTGCGCCAGACCTTCGTGGTGCGAACGGGGGAGGCCGGCGGGCTTCGCCAGTTCGACTTCCTCGACCGGAGCCAGGTGGTCCTTTGGGGGGCCCCGGGGACGCTCACGCCCGACCTGGGCGACAGCACCGCGGTGGGCATCAGCGTGCCGCAGCCGGGTGGCGGGCGGGCGGTGGTGGTCTGCATGCCCCCGGGCGGGGCGGTACCCCCGGCCGGAGCGGGCAACGTCGCCGGGTCGGCGGCGCGGTTCGTCACGAATATCCTCCGCCACCTGGGCCTCGACGCGCCCTGAGAACCGAGTCGCCGGCCGGGTCGCGCTCCGGGCGGCACCCGCGATCCACGCGGCGTCTGGATTTCGAGAGTTCTCCCCCCGGAGACCTCGGGGCCCTGGCGGCCCCAGCCGAGCCGTGGCTGACAGACTGAAACACCTCCGAAACAGCCCCGAAACGTTGAAATTCCTTCGACTTGGCCCGTCGCACTGCTATCATGGCACCGGTCAAGCTGTGGTCATTTCATCCACGTTCGGCCGTCGATCTGCTGTTCCGTGAGGCAATGCGCGCTCGCGCGAGGAGGCACCGCCAGCAGGCCATACCGACCCCCCTGATCGCGCTTCAAACTCCGTTCCGTCCACCTGCAACGAGGGGATCCCACATGCACAAGATGCTCACCCGTTTTCTAGTCGTCGGCGCGCTGCTCTGCACGGCGGGTGTCGCTGCGGCGAACCAGTTCCCGAACGCGACGTGCCCTGACTCCGTCACGATCTCGCAGATCCAGAACGTCGCCGCCACGTGCCACCCGGCGTTGGGTGACACCGTTCGTGGCGTCGCGGGCATCATCACCGGCTTCGACCCGATCGCCACGGGCTTCGACGCCTACATCCAGAACTCCCAGGGCGGTCCTTTCACCGGGATCGACTTCTTCACGCACAGCGTCAACACGCACGTCGCGCCGTACAACTTCGCGATCGGGGATTCGATCGTGGTCGAGTACGCGGCCTATTCCGTGTTCAACACCGACACCGAGATCCTGGCCCCGAACAACAGTTTCGGCGCCCCGAACTTCATCGTGCGCAAGGTCTCTTCGGGCAATGCGCTGCCGCCGTTCTTCGTCGGCACGACCACGCAGTTGAAGGAGACGCCGCCGACGAATCCGTTCGGCCTGGAGTACATGGGCTGCCTCGTCAAGATGGTCGCCCCGCTCACCGTGGTTCGCACGTCGCTCACCGGCGGCCTCGGCCAGAACAACGGGTTCCTGGTCATCAATCCGTCCGCGCCGAGCGACTCGGTGTTCATCGACGGCAACAAGCTCACCACGTTCGCTCCGCCCGCCGTGGGCACGCAGCTGTTCAGCGTGCAGGGCATCCTGAACGGGGCCGCGCGCGGGTTCCGCATCATGCTGCGCGACGGTAACGACATCGTCAGCAACACGCCGCCGAACGTCACCGATGCGTTCCCGATCACGGACAACACGATCAAGGTCGTCTTCGACCGCGATGTGACCACGGGCTCGGCCACCACGCTCACGAACTACTCGCTCGCGTCGTTCGGCTCGGTGAACGCCGCCAGCATGGTCACCCAGAGTTCGGTGCTGCTCACGATCAACAACGGACTCCTGCACGGCGATCTCGAGACGGTCACGGTGAACGGCGTCACCGGCCTCGCAGCCGGCCAGACGATGACGACGCCGCAGTCGCGCACGTTCGTCAACGGCGTGCTGACCGCGGCAGAGGTCCAGGCCGCGAATCCGGACTCGCTGGTGGCCGGGCCGACGTGCGTGGACCGCTCGCGCTTCGCCGGTCCCGCCGGGCAGGTTTCGCAGGGCGCGGTGGGCACGCGCGCCTCGATGGCGGCCGTCTCCGGCGCCCGCTACGGCTCCATCTACTACATGATGGATGCCGGCAACCCGCGCCGCGGTGGCGTGGCGGCATTCGCCCCGCCCGCCGTGCTGACGAATGGCCACATCTTCCGGCTCACCGGCCAGGTCCAGGAGTTCTTCGGCGAGACGGAATTCTCCAACATCATCGAGGCGACGGACATCGGAGTGGGCACCGTGCCGACGCCGAAGACCGTCAACGTGATCAATGCGGCACGTGACACCTGCGACTATACGAACTCGCTCGACGACGGCGAGGATCACGAGGGCACGTTCGTGACGCTGCCGTTCGTGAAGGTCGTGCAGCGCTTCCCCACGCTCCCGACGAACGGGTTCCACGTCGCGGATCAGTCCTACCCGGACACGATCTTCGTCCAGGACTTCAACAACGTGCTCGACCCGCTGGTGTCCCCGCCGCTGGGCCACGTCGTGTCGATCACGGGCGTCGTGCACTACGAGGGTGGCAGCTTCCGCGTCGTGCCGCGCAGCTACGCCGACATCGTGGACGTGGGCGTGGCGAGCGTGGGCGCGAGCACCGGTCACCTGGCGTTCTCGGTCTCGCCGAACCCGGCCCGCACCGCGCGGTTCGTGTTCTCGCTGCCGGAAGCGTCGGATGTCGAGATCGGCATCTTCGATGTTGCCGGTCGCCAGGTCGCGAGCCTGTTCAAGGGCGTGCTGCCCGCCGGCAGCTATTCGCGTGACTGGTCGGGCCGGGCTTCCGACGGTCACACGGTCGGCGCGGGCGTGTTCTTCGCCCGCATGAAGGCGGGGGGAGAGTCGCGCACCCTCCAGACGGTCTACCTGGGCCGCTGACGCGGGCCTCTCACCAGGCACGGCCGGTCGTCCTTCGAGGACGACCGGCCGTCGCCGTTTGCGGCCGGGAGTTCGCCCGGGAACGGGGTCATCCATGGCCGTTATCCCATGGGTGAAGTGGTGCGCGCCCGCTTGTTGCGCGGGCTTTCGGCCCTGCCTATGATGCCAGGTCAAGAGAGCCCCCTCCTGCGTGCCTCGGGGTGCGCGACGGCCGGCAGCGCCGCGGGAGGAGGGGGACCCTGTCCCGGAGAGCGAACCCACGTGAGTCCCCAGACCGTCCCGGATGGCCGCCGCGTCAGCGATTCGGCCACCGAGATGAACCAGCTGGTGCTTCCGCACCACGCCAACGTGCACGGTTCCGTGCTCGGCGGCACGGTGATGCACTGGGTGGACCTGGCGGCCGCGATCGTGGCGAACCGGCACAGCCGCCGCCCCGTGGTCACGGCGGCATTCGACGAGATGGCGTTCCTGGCCCCGATCGAGGTGGGGCAGCTGGCCGTGATCCGGGCATGCCTGACGCTGGTGGACCGGAGCAGCATGGAGATACGCGTGGACGTGGAATCGGAGGACATGCTCACCGGTGAGCGCCGGAAGACCGGCACGGCGTTTGTGACGTTCGTGGCGCTGGACCCGGTCACGCACCGGCCGTCCGCCGTCCCGCATCTGGTGCTGGAGACCGAGGCCGAGCGGGCGGAACACGCGCGCGCCCTCGAGCGCCGCCGGCTCCGGCTCGAGCACCGCAGGGCACGCAGGGAGACTTGAGCTCCGGCCCGGTCGGGCCGGAGCAGCGGGTGGAAGCGATGGACGAGCGATTCGCCGGAGCGGGCGAGCCGCCTCGCGCCGAGGGAGGGAGGACGTGATGGCGATCTCGATCGTGGTGCCCCAGCTGGGTGAAAGCGTCGCCGAGGGCACCGTGGCCCGCTGGCTCAAGGCCGTGGGCGACAAGGTGCGGAAGGAAGAGCCGCTGGTGGAGATCCAGACCGACAAGATCAACGTCGAGATCCCCTCGCCCGCCGACGGCACGCTCTCGAGCATCCTGGTCGCCGAGGGAACGACCGTCCTCGTGGGCACCGAGATCGGGCAGCTCGGGGGCGCGGGCGAGTCGGCTGCGGCTCCCGCCGCCGCTCCGGCCGCGGCTGCCGCGAAGCCTGCCGCCGCGGCTGCGGCGAAGTCCGCCGCGGGCCTGCCACCCGCCGCCGGGTCCGCCGTCACCGCGGTCGCCGCTCCGCCCGCGGCTCCCGCCCCCAACGGCAATGCCCAGTCGTCGGACGCGGGCGAGTCGGGCGAGGGCCGGAACCTGTCGCCGGCGGTGCGGAGGTTGATGCGGGAGCAGAACGTGTCCATGGCCGAGCTGGGCGCGATCCGCGGCTCGGGCGTGGCCGGCCGGATCACGCGTGACGACCTGCTCGAGTACCTGAAGCGCCGTGGCGCATCGCCCGCACCGGGCTTCGCCGCGACCGCCGTGGCGGCAGCGCCCGCCGTTCCGCTCGCGGTTCCCGCAGCGCCCGCGCCGCTGCCCTCGTTCCTGCGCGGCGCCACTGCGGGCGCAGCCACCGGCGGCGGACCGCGCGAGGAGACCATCCCGTTCTCGCGCGTGCGCCGCGTCATCGCCGAGAACATGGTCAAGGCCAAGCACACCGCCGCGCACACCCACTGCTTCGACGAATGCGACATGGGCGCCATCGTGGCGCTGCGCAGGGAGTGGGGGCCGAAGCTCGAGGCGCAGGGCATCAAGCTCACCTACATGCCGTTCTTCATCAAGGCGGCGGTGTTCGCGCTCAAGGAATACCCGTGGGTGAACGGGTCGGTGTCGCCCACGGGCGATGCCATGATCGTCAAGCACTATTACAACATCGGCATGGCGGTGGGCCGCGACGAGAAAGGGCTCATCGTGCCGAACCTGAAGGACTGCGACCGCAAGAATCTCGTCCAGCTTGCGCAGGAGGTGAACGACCTCGCCGCGCGCGCGCGCACCGACAAGCTCGGCCCCGACGACATCCAGGGCGGCACGTTCTCCATCACCAATGCCGGCGTGTTCGGCGCCATCAACTCGTCGCCGGTGATCAACGTGCCGGAGGTGGCCATCCTCGGCGTGCACAAGATCGTCGAGCGGCCGGTGGTGAAGCACGGCCAGATCGTGGTGGCGCCGATGATGAACGCGTCCATCGGCTTCGATCACCGCGTCGTGGACGGCGAGCTGGCCGTCAAGTTCCTGCGCCGGGTGTGCGAGCTGCTCGAGCGGCCGGAGCTGTTGTGGTTCCACGCCTGAACTCCCGGGGACCCATGAACTCGCTCAACGTCTGTGTGCTGGGGCCGACGCGGTACCGCGACGGGCTCGCGCTCATGGACGCGCTCGTGGCCGCACGCGCCGCGGGCGAGACCGGGGACTGGCTGCTCTACCCGGATCACGAGCCCGTGCTGACCGTGGGCCGGAATCCGAGCGACGGGAACGTCGTCGCCGACGCGGCCGCGCTCGCCCGCGCCGGCATCGAGGTGGTGGAGGTGCCGCGCGGCGGCGACGTCACCTGGCACGGCCCGGGGCAGCTCGTGGGCTACCCGATCGTGGCGCTCGACCGCGTCGGGCGCGATCTCCACCGCTGGCTCCGCCTGCTCGAGGACACACTCATCGCGGCGCTCGCGCGCCACGACTTGAGCGCCATGCGGGTGCCCGGGCGCACCGGGGTGTGGCTCTCGGAAACCGAGAAGATCGCCTCCATCGGCGTCGCGGTCCGGCGCTGGGTGGGCTACCATGGGTTCGCGCTCAACGTCGCCAACTCGCTCGAGCACTTCTCGCTCATCCACCCGTGCGGATTCACCGACATCCGCATGACGTCGATGGCCGAGCGGCTCGGCTCGCGCGCGCCCTCGCTGGCCCGGGTGCGTGCGGCGGTGACGATGGAACTCGTTGGGCGGCTGGGATTTGACGATGTCACGGAAGTCCGCGCCGCCGACGTCTGGGCGCTCGCGGGCATCGCGCGGTCCGCCGATACATCCAAGCAGGGGCATGCGGGCATGGGCTCGCGTCCCACGGGAGGAGTTCAAGCATGGTGACGTTGACGGAGACCGCGAGCCGGAAGTTGAGTGAGTTGCTCTCGCAGCAGGCATCGCCTGTGGCCGGGCTGCGGCTGACGGTGCGGCAGGGCGGCTGTTCGGGATACCAGTACGGCATGTCGCTCGCGGACTCCGAGCAGCCGGGAGACTGGGTCGGCGAGTTCGGCGGGGTGAAGGTGTTCGTGGACGCGGAGAGCGCACCCGTGCTGAAGGGTGTCGAGGTGGACTGGGTCGAGTCGCTCGAGGCCACCGGGTTCGCGATCCGCAATCCCAATGCGGTTCGTTCCTGCGGCTGCGGCAAGTCGTTCGAGACGCACTGATCCCTCGGGAGGCGCACGTGCGCATCGAGCTGTTCACGGTGGAAGAGGCCAACCGGCTCGCGGTGGAGATCCGGCCGCGACTCGAGCGGCTGGTCATGAAGAAGCGCGAGTTCGGCCGCATCGAGCGGCGGATGGAGATCCTGCTCGTGGCCACGGCGGGCGCGGCGCCGGAGAACCCGGACACGCTCGAGCTGCGTTCGCTCGAGGAGAAGCGCCGCCGGCTCGGCGAGTCGATCGGCAAGGGCGTGCAGGAACTGCACGCCAAGGGCGTGATGGTGAAGGACCTCGACCGCGGCCTGGTGGACTTCTATTCGCTGATGGGCGACCGGCTGGTGTTCCTGTGCTGGCAGGTGTCGGAGCCCGAGGTGTCCCACTGGCATTCGCTCGAGGAGGGCTTCTCCGGGCGCCAGCAGATCAAGGAAGCCGGGCTGGAGTGAGATGACGCTGGTGGCCGGGCCCCGCATCGCGGGGCCGAGACCGTTCGCCGACTACGTCGCGTTCGACGCGGACACGCTCCGCGAGCGCACGTGGGCGGCCAAGCGCCGGCTCGGGAAGGGTTGCGTCATCCTGGGCCACCACTACCAGCGCGAGAGCATCATCGAGTTCGCGGACTTCCGTGGCGACTCGTTCAAGCTTTCGCAACTGGCCGCCGCCCAGCAGGACGCGGCCTGGATCGTGTTCTGCGGCGTGCACTTCATGGCCGAATCCGCCGACATCCTCGCGCAGCCGCACCAGACCGTGGTGTTGCCGGACCTGAAGGCCGGCTGCTCCATGTCGGACATGGCCACGCTCGACGACGTCGAGGACGCGTGGGACCAGCTGCTCGCCGAGCACGGCGACACGTTCACGCCCATCACCTACATGAACTCGAGCGCCGCCATCAAAGGGTTCTGTGGGGCGCGCGGGGGAATCGTGTGCACGTCGAGCAACGCGCGCGAGGCGCTGGAGTGGGCATGGGCGAGGAAGCCTCGCGTGCTGTTCCTGCCCGACCAGCACCTGGGACGCAACACGGCCTACCGCATGGGCGTGCCGCTCGAGCACATGGCGGAGTGGATCTGGCGCGCGTCGAAGCCGCACGTGGTCAACGCGCGGGCGTTCGACCCCGAAACCCGCATCGTGCTGTGGCGCGGGTTCTGCTCGGTGCACACCAAGTTCAGCCGTGCGCTGGTGGACGAGGTCCGCGCGGAAGATGCCCGTGTGAAGATCCTCGTGCACCCGGAGTGCCCCTTTGATGTCGTCCAGGCGGCGGACCTCGTGGGCTCGACCGAGTTCATCATCGAGCAGGTGCGCGCCGCGCCCGCCGGGACGAGCTGGGCGATCGGCACCGAGATCCACCTCGTGCACCGGCTGGCGCTCGAACATCCCGAACAGCACATCCGCTCGCTGCAGAAGAACGTCTGCCCGTGCGCGACCATGAACCGCATCGACCCCGCGCATCTCCTGTGGGCGCTCGAGAACCTCGTCGACGGACACGTGGTGAACCGGGTGCGGGTCCCCGACGACGTGCGGCGCGACGCGCGGCTGGCGCTGGATCGCATGCTGGCGCTGCGCGGCGGCGTCAACGTAGGCAAGGACTGAGATGAGCGAAAGCGAAGACGTCCGATGAGCGAAAGCGAAGACATCCGATGAGCGAAAGCGAAGACGTCCAAAACCTCGTCAGCATCGGCGAACCGGGCGCGCCACCGGAGATCGGCGTCTACGGCGCGCCGCGACCGGCGGTGCCCGAGCGGGTGCCGCTCGCGCCACGCACGAAGGGCTGCGCCTCCGGCGCGGGCAGTATCGGCAGCGTCGAGCCCGGCGAGTTCCGCCGCCTGCCGCCGTGGTTGAAGATCCAGCTCCCGGGGAGCGGCGACTACGCCGGGACCAAGGCGCTGCTGCGCGAGAAGAAAATGGTGACCGTGTGCGAGGAGGCCCGCTGCCCGAACCTCGGCCACTGCTGGGCGCGCGGCACCGCCACGATCATGATCCTGGGCGAGCTGTGCACGCGCCGCTGCGGCTTCTGCGCGGTCGCACCCGGACGCCCGAACGGCTGGGTGGACTGGGACGAGCCGCGCCGTGTCGGCGAGGCCGTGGCCGCGATGAGCCTCCGCCACACCGTGATCACATCGGTCGCGCGCGATGACTTGAAGGACGGCGGCAGCACCGTGTTCGCCCAGGTCATCGCCGAGATCCGCAAGCGCTCACGCACGGTGATCGAGGTGCTGGTCCCGGACTTCCGTGGCAGCATGACCGATCTCCAGCGCGTGATCGACGCGCGCCCGGAAGTGATCAACCACAATATCGAGACCGTGGCGCGCCTCCACCCGGTGGTGCGTCCGAGTGCCCGCTACGAGCGCTCGCTGGAGCTGCTCGGTCGCGTGAAGCTCTCCGGCACCGGCATCAAGGCGAAGAGCGGCATCATGGTCGGCCTCGGTGAGACCAACGATGAGATGAGCCGGACGCTCGAGGACCTGCGCGCGCACGGCTGCGACCTGCTCACCATCGGCCAGTACCTGCGGCCGTCGAAGCTGCACCTGCCCGTGGTCGAATACGTGCACCCGGACCAGTTCGCGCGCTGGCGGGACGAGGCGCTGTCGCTCGGTTTCGAGAGCGTGGCGAGCGGCCCGCTCGTGCGCTCGAGCTACCACGCCGACCTGCTCGCCGGCACCGTCAAGCCGGGCGAGGAGAGCAAGGCGGGCTGAGTCGCGCACGCTCCAGGTCGAGATGCCAACGGCCGGCGCGGAGCATGCGCCGGACGCTCCTGCGTCGAGGCCGCGTTCTAGCGATACAACGCCTTCACCGCGCCCCAGGTCGAGGTCCGAGCGGGCGTGGGAGAGTAGGGGACCACGTCGAAGTACGTGGACGGGTCCAGGCAAAAGATCCCGCCGCCCGTCGCCTGGCAGGTCTGGAGGATGTTCCGCGGATATCCCCTCTGCCACGACACCCACTGGCTGCCGCTGAAGTTGGCGCCCCGGTCGAGTTTCACGTTGTTGGCCGTGGGGAAGAGCAGATCTGCGGCCGACAGGAAGATGCAGGCGGGCTGGAGACAGCCGCCGCAGGCTCCAGTCCCCACGGTCTTCGCATGCGTGATGATCAGGTTGAAGAAGAAGTACTCCTGGCCCGCGACCAGGTCCGCGGGAGCAGAACCAGGAACGGCCACCCCGCCCACCAGCAGTTCGAACTCCCCTCCACCGAGAAACGAAGGTCTCAGGTAACCGATGCTGCCGGCGAGCCCACCTGCCGCCTGGCCCTGCGACCAATCCGTGCACCGGTTGGCGCCCGCGGGCGTCAAGGGTGACGACGCCACGGACGACTGGCGGCACGTCCCCGCGCGGAGAAACTGCCACCAGGCCGGAAGAGCGGCAGAGGTGGTGCCGATGCTGACGTAGAACTCGATGCCGGTGAGCTCGCTCATGTCCTGGGCCACCTCGAAAGAACCCACGAGATTCTCCCGGCCCACGTTTGTGTCGCAGGCGAAGTTCTTGTACTGCACACCGCCGTCGCCGTAGCACTGGTCCCAGCGCAGGTTCACGCCGGGAGGACTCACGGCGGCTGCGTGGGCGGGCGTCCATGCGAGCGCCAGGAGCAGAACGCAGAGGCAGGACGGGCGGCGCATGTGGCGATCCTCCGAACGACAGGTGGCGGCGAGCCTGCGCCGCTCCAAACGAGCGAGCGTAGGCGCCTGCTCAGCCCGCTCGCAATATGAATCCTTCCACCCGGCCGGCGACGCTCGTTCACGAGTGAACCTGCGCAAGGCAGCCCCTGGGCGACACACGCCCGCCCTCCACGGGGCCGACGTCGGGGAGCCGGTAGGGCAATTGCGGTGGGCCGCACGCCCGCCCGCGCCGAGGCGGCATCCGAGAACGGGCGTTCGAGGGGGTGGAGGCTGACGTCGAGATTCGTCGCCATCGGCGCGGGTTCCTGAAGTATCATGCCTCCGGCAGGTCCCCGCAGCCCCCCATCCCGGAGGTACACCATGCGCACTGCTTCTCTGCTCCTCCGTTCCACGCTGCTCGCTGCTGGGCTGTTCCTGATTTCCACCTCGACCGCGTCGAGCGGCGTGCCCAGCCCGGCCAATTCGACCCACGACCCCTGCTTCGTGGTCTGCCCGCTCGGCGACATCACCTACCACGTCACGGTGCGTGACATCGCCAACAATCCGGTCGCGGGCTCGACTGTGGTGCTCGATTTCTCGCAGTGCGTGTTCGTCCATTGCCAGAACCCCGGCCCGGGCATCGTCGTCAATGACGCGCTGCATACGATGACCGCGATCACGAATGCCGCCGGCGTGGCGTCGTTCCCGCTCAAGATGGGCGGCTGCTGTCCGGCGGTCAGGATCGTCGCCGATGGAGTCGTCCTCGCCACGGTGTCGATGACGTCACCGGACCAGGACGCCAACCTGACGGTGAACGGCGCCGACGCCTCCATCCTGACCGGGCTCATGAGCATGCCCTACAACGTCTGCGGTGACCTGAATTGCGACGGCCTCGTCGGTGCGACCGATCTCTCTGCCCTGATCGCACACAACGGCCACGCGTGCTCGGGCGTCGTGCCGACCCGCCTCCAGAGCTGGGGCATGGTGAAGACGTTCTACCGTTAGAGCCGGCACGGCCTCCCGGCCGCGGTCGGAGAGCAGAAACTTCGGGCCGGCCCGCGCGAATCACGAGCCGGCCCGAAGCGTCTCTTGGCAACCGCCGCAGCCGCTACTGCACATCCTCCGAGTCCAGCCACTTCTTCCATGCCTGCTCGTTGAAGTCGCGGCCCAGGAACTCGTGCACGAACACCGCGGCGGGCTTGGATCCGCCGGGCGCGAGCACGGTCTGGCGGTACGTCTTCGCCACGCCCGGGGCGAGCAGGTGGTCGGGGTCGAACTTCGAGAACATGTCCTTCGCGATCACCAGCGACCACATGTACGTGTAGTAGACGGCCGAGTAGCCGTCCAGGTGGCCGAACGAGCACTGGAAGTGCGTGCCTTCCACGAACGGGAACGGCTGGTACTTCTTCACCAGGTCCGAGAACAGCTGGTCGCTGGACACGCCCGCCGGGTCGCGGTCGTAGCACGCGAGCGACATGCCGGCGTACACCATCTGCCGGCGCACGAGCAGGCCCTTGCCGAAGTCGTTCGCGCGGTTCATGCGCTTCACCAGTTCCGCCGGGATCACCTTGCCGGTTTTCGGATCCTTCGCGAACGTCGCCAGCACCTCGGGGCTGCGCATCCACTCCTCGAGCATCTGCGACGGCGCCTCGACGAAGTCGTGCTCGGTGCGGATCCCGCCGGTGCCGACCCACTTGTGGTGACCGGCGAACATGCTGTGCAACAGGTGGCCGAACTCGTGGAAGAACGTGTTGACGTCGTTGTACTCGCACAGGCCCGGGTCGCCCGGGTCGCCGCCGGGCAGGTTGCAGACCAGCGCGGCCTCGGGGATCTGGCGGCCCTCGATGCCGGTGCGGATGTCGAACTGCGCCGCGTGGCTGAACTTGTTCGCGCGCGGGTGCATGTCGAGGTAGAAGCGGCCGGCGAGCTTGCCGCCGTCGTACATCTCCCAGCACTCCACCGAGGGGTCCCACACGGGAGCGTCGGGCACGCGCTTGAACTCGACGCCGAACAGCTTGGCGGCCACGTCGAGCACGCCCTGCTTCACCTCGTCGTAGGGCAGGTACGCGCGCAGGTCCTGCGAGTCGAACGCGTAGTCGCTCTTCCGCACCTGCTCGGAGTAGTAGGGGAACTCCCAGAAGTTGATCACCGTCGCCCCGGGCGTGTCCTTCGACTTCCGCGCGAGGAGCTGCGCGTATTCGCGCGTCTGCCGCTCACCGGAGGCGTCCACGCAACGGTCGATGAACGCGCGTGCGGTCGCGGCGTTGCCGGTCATCTTGTCGGCCATGATGTAGTCGGCGTAATTGGTGTAGCCGAGCGCCTGCGCCAGCTCGTACCGCTTCTGCCGCATGCGGTCGAGCACGTCGATGTTCTTCGGGAAGGCGCGGTTCTGGTACGCCATGTACATGCGCCGGCGCAGGTCGTCACTCTTCGCATACGTCGAGACCGGGCCGTAGTCCGGGTACTCCACGGTCAGCGTGACGCTGCCGTCCGTGCCGGGCTTGTGGCGGTCGATGAAGTCCTGCGGCAGGCCGTCGAGGTCGGCGGGCGCGCAGCTCACCGTGCTCTTGTCCTCGCGGATATTGCGCCCGAACTCCTGCCCGATGAGCACCAGCTCCTCCTGGAGCTTCTTCACCTTGTCGCGCGTCGCCTCGTCCTTGTCCACGCCGGAGAGCCGGAAGTCGCGCAGTGTCTTCTCGACGTAGTACTTGGTCTCGGCGTCGGCTGCACTCAGGTCCATACCCGAGATCGCGTCATAGACCTTGCGATTGAGCGACAGGTCGGTGCTGAACTTGGAGAGCTCCTGGTCCATCTCCTCCGCGGTCGCGCGCGTGGCCGAATCGGGGCTCACTTCCTCGATGAGTCCGCACTGCGATCCGGCCATGTCGAGCTGGCGGGCGATCTCGTCGTACGGCACGAGCGTGTTGTCGAGCGTGTGCTTGCCGGTCACCGCGAGCATCTTGTCCATCGCCGCCTTTGCGAGCGCGAGGCGCTTCTCGGTGCGCGCCTTGATCTGCGCCGCGTCGGGGTGGCCGGTCCAGAACGGGGCGTCGTCGGGGGGCATCGAGGTGGACGTCGCGGCGGACTTGGAGCGCGCGGCACCCGCCGGCAGGGCGAGCAGGGCCAGCAGACCGAGCGCGCCGGCGAGGCGCGCGAAGAGGTGGGGGCGGAAGCGCGGCATCACGGATCTCCTCGGAGGGTGGAACGCGGCGGGTGGAACGATGGCCCGCACGCGTCACGAACGCGCGGGCGGAACGATGGGTCTCGAACCCGGCAGGCTAGCGGGCGGGGCGGCGTTCCACAATCGCACGTCCCCCGGCGCGGGGCCGTACCGCCCAGGCGCGGCAGACGGCGGCCCGCCGGGTGTCGCCGCGCTTCGCCAGCCCTCCCCGCCAGGCCCGCTTCCCGGACCGCGCTCAGCTCTTCTGGGGCCGCGACGGGCGCATCTCGACTCGGCTGTGCATGGCGCGCGGATGGGTGAGCAGCAGGTCCACGACCATCTCGCCCACGTCCTCCGGCAGGAGCGCCCAGCCCTGCTTCGCGGTCGAGCCGCGGCCGAAATCCGTCGCGACACTGCCGGGCATGAGGTAGGTGACGCGGATGCCGTCCTCGCGCACCTCCTGGAACAGGACCTCGCTGAACCCGTTCACCGCGTGCTTGCTCGCGCAGTACGCGGCCGCTCCCGGGAAGGCGTTGCGCCCGGCCAGCGACGACATGTTGAAGATGTAGCCGCCGCCGCGCCGCTTCATGAGCGGGATCGCCTCGCGCGTGCAATAGAAGACGCCGTTGACGTTGGTCTCGATCACCGCGTGCCAGTCGTCGAGGCTCATCTCCGAGACCCTGGCGAACAGGCCGACGCCGGCGTTGTTGACGAGCACGTCCACTCCACCCAGGTCCTTCGCGACCGCCGCGAACAATGCCGCGACCTGCTCGGGACGGCGCACGTCGCAGCCGTAGCCGCGCGCGCCGGATCCGATCTCCGCGGCGGCCTTCGCCGCCACCTTCGCGTCGCGCGCGGTCAACGCCACGATCATCCCCGACCGGGCGAGCGCCTCGGCGATGCCGCGGCCGATGCCGCGATTGCCGCCCGTCACCACGGCCACCTTGCCTTGTAGAATCGACATGCGGGTCTCCTTTTCGTTCAGTTGCCGGCCATGTCCTTCGGCCCGATCCGGCGGAGGAGTCGCGCGGCGCCGTCGCCGTCGCGCGCGATCTCCACCAACGTCCCGGGCGAGAACCCCGGATCCTCACCGATCAGCTCGTGCGCAAGGTGGCCCACGAGCGGCAGGTGCGCCACCACCAGCACGGGCGTCGCGCGCGGCGCGGCACGACCGATCGCCGCGAGCGCCGCCCCCACTTCGCCCTCGGGCACGAGCTCGTCGAGCGCCACGAGCGGTGCGTCGCAGCCGAGAGCGCCGGCGAGCACGCTGGCGGAAGCGCTCGCGCGCCGGTAGGGGCTCGTGAGGATCGCCTCCGGTCGCCAGCCCTCCGCCGCGAGCCTGGCTCCGAGCCGGCGCAGGTAGGCGGCGCCCTCCGGCAGCAGATCGGCGCCGGCGGACTGTCCACCGGCGAGCCCATGGCGAAGCAGCGCAAGGGTGCGGAGCATGAAGCGGAAATGTTGACGGGAACCCGACAAGGGTCAAGCACATTCGCACGGATCGGGCGGGACGCTCGCCTCGTTCGTGCGGGGGACCGTGTGCCATGCCGCGATCCCGCCGGCGCCGGTCGCGCGAGAGCGTGTTTGCACAAGCTGCAAGCCGTCCGATAGCATTCACGGTCATCTTCACGGCCGCTGTCCGATGCACCCCGGCCGCAGGCCGCCCAGGAGCGCCTCCCCGCCATGAGCCTCTACCTCGACATGCTGCGCGACCGCGTGCTGTTCTTCGACGGCGCGATGGGCACGCAGGTGCAGGCGCGCGAGCTCTCCGCCGCCGACTTCGGCGGGAAGCGCTGGGAAGGCTGTATCGACTACCTGTCGCTCACGCGCCCGGACGTGGTCGAGGAGATCCACGCCGGCTATTTCGACGCGGGCGCGGACGTCGTGGAGACGAACTCGTTCCAGGCCTCGCGCACGCGGCTCGAGGAGTGGGGGCTCGGCGAGCGCACGGTCGAGCTGAACCGTGCCGCCGCGGCCGCCGCGCGCCGCGTCACCGACCGCTACGTCGCCGCGGACGGACGGCGGCGGTTCGTGGCGGGTTCCATGGGACCGTCGGGATTCCTGCCGTCGTCGGAGGACCCGGAGCTCGGCAGGCTGTCGCAGGCCGATCTCGAGAAGTCGTTCCGCGACCAGGCCCAGGGCCTGCTCGAGGGCGGCGCGGACCTGCTGATCCTCGAGACCTGCCAGGACATGCTCGAGATGAAGGCGCAGGTGCTGGCGGCGCGGAATGCCATGTCGTTCACCGGCCGGAGCGTGCCGCTCCAGTGCTCGATCACGCTCGATCCCACCGGGCGCATGCTGCTCGGCACCGACTACCGCGGCGCGCTCGCCACGCTCGAAGCGCTGCAGGTGGACGTGATCGGGCTCAACTGCTCCACCGGCCCGGACCTGATGCGCGACGCGATCCGCTACCTGTGCGAGAACGCCAGCACGCCGGTGCACTGCATTCCCAACGCCGGGCTGCCGATCAACGACGGGGGCCGCACGTTGTACCCGATGCGGCCGGCGCCGTTCGCCGAGTCGCTGCGCGAGTTCGTGCTCGACTTCGGCGTGAACGTGGTGGGCGGCTGCTGCGGCACCACGCCCGAACACATTCGCAGCCTCGTCGCCGCGGTGGGCCACGGGACCCGGCCGCGCCGGCGAGCCGGGCGGAGCCGCTGGTTCGTGTCGAGCGGCATGACCGCGGTGGCGCTGGAGCAGGAACCACGGCCGCTGCTGATCGGCGAGCGGCTCAACACGCAGGGCTCGCGCCGGGTGAAGCGGCTGGCGCTCGAAGGCACGCTCGAGGACATGATCCCGATCGCGCGCGAGCAGGTCGAGGGCGGCGCGCACGTGCTCGACGTGTGCCTCGCACTCACCGAACGGACCGACGAGGCGCAACAGATGGCGGCGCTCGTCAAGAAGCTGGCGCTGTCGGTCGAGGCCCCGCTCTGCATCGACTCGACCGAGGCGCACGTCCTGGACGCGGCACTTCAAGCCTACCCGGGCTCGGCGATCGTCAACTCCATCAACCTCGAGAACGGCCGCGAGCGCATCGAGGCGGTCATGCCGCTGGTCATGCGTCACGGCGCCGCGGTGATCGCGCTCACCATCGACGAGACGGGGATGGCGAAGACGGCGGCGCGCAAGCTCGAGGTGGCGCGGCGCATCCACGACATCGTCACGAAGGAGTACGGGCTCCCCGCCGAGCGGCTCATCTTCGACGACCTCACGTTCACGCTCGCGACGGGCGACGAGGAGTTCACGCGCTCGGGCATCGAGACGCTCGAGGGCATCCGGCTCATCAAGCACGGGCTCCCGGGCGTGCTCACCTCGCTCGGCGTCTCCAACGTGTCGTTCGGGCTCGGCAAGGAGGCGCGCGCCGTGCTGAACAGCGTGTTCCTCTACCACGGGGTGCAGGCCGGCCTCGACATGGCGATCGTGAATCCCGCGGACGTGATCCCGTACGCCGACCTCTCGGCCGACGACCGCCGGCTCGCCGAGGACCTGGTGTTCGCGCGCGAGCCGCAGGCGCTCGCCGCCTTCATCCAGCACTTCGAGGGCCGCGCGCCGGACGCGCGCGCGCGCGAGGACGAGGCGGCCGAGGCGGCGATGAGCGTCGAGCAGCGCATCCACCACCAGATCCTGCACCGCCGCGCCGCCGGCATCGAGACGCTGGTCGACGAGGCCGTCCGCCGCCGGGACCCGGTCCAGGTGTTGAACACCGTGCTGCTGCCCGCGATGAAGGAGGTGGGCGACAAGTTCGGCGCCGGCGAGCTGATCCTGCCCTTCGTGCTCCAGAGCGCCGAGGTCATGAAGAAGGCCGTCGCGCAGCTCGAGCGCTACCTCGAGAAGTCGGACGACGTCTCCAAGGGCCGGGTCGTGCTCGCGACGGTGTTCGGCGACGTGCACGACATCGGCAAGAACCTGGTCAAGACCATCCTCTCGAACAACGGCTACACCGTGTTCGACCTCGGGAAGCAGGTGCCGGTCCAGGCGATCGTGGACAAGGCGCGCGAGCTGGACGCGACCGCGATCGGGCTCTCGGCGCTCCTCGTGTCCACGAGCCGGCAGATGCCGACCTGCGTCGCGGAGCTGCACCGGCTCGGCATGAGCGTGCCGGTGCTGATCGGCGGCGCCGCCATCAACCGCAACTTCGGCCGTCGCGTCGCGCTGGTGGACGGCGAGGTGTTCTACGAGCCGGGCGTGTACTACTGCAAGGACGCGTTCGAGGGGCTCGACACCATGAACGCGCTGATCGCGCCGCAGACGCGCGGTGACCTGGTCGCACGCGTGAAGCGGGAGGCGTTCGAGTTCAAGAGCAAGAGCGCCGAGAACGAGGCGCGCTCGGCGGCGGCGAGCGCGCAGCAGCAGGACTTCAAGGTGAGCGTGTCCCGGGACGTGGCGATCCCGGCGCCGCCGTTCTGGGGCGCGCGCGTCACGCCGACGTCGGCGATCCCGTTCGAGGGCATGTACGCGGGCATGGACTTGAAGACGCTCTACCGCCTGCACTGGGGCGCGCGCGGCGACGCGGCGCAGGTGGAGGCGCTGGTGCGCGACGACTTCGAGCCGCGCCGGCTGCGGCTCCAGCGCGAGGCGCGCGAGAAGGGCTGGCTCCGGCCGATCGCGGCGTACGGGTACTTTCCGTGCCAGTCCGAGGGCCAGGACCTGGTCGTGTTCGACCCGGGCGCATTCGTGCCCGGATCGCTCACGCCACGCGGCAAGCTCGAGGAGGTGGCGCGCTTCACGTTCCCGCGCCAGGCCGACCGCGAGGGGCTGTGTCTCTCCGACTATTTCCTGCCGGCCGCTTCCTCGCGCTTCGACGTGGTGGCCTTCCAGGTGGTGTCGGTGGGCTCGGGCGCCGACGAGCTGGGCGCCGCGCTCGACAGGCGCGGCGAGTACTCGGAATCGCTGTTCGTGCATGGGCTCGCCATGGCCGCGACCGAGGGGCTCGCCGAGTGGCACCACCAGCACATCCGGCGCGAGCTGAAGCTCGACGAGCAGCGCGGCAAGCGCTATTCGTTCGGCTACAGCGCCTGCCCGGAGCTTTCCGACCAGGGCAAGCTGTTCGCGCTGCTGAAGCCCCAGGAGACGATCGGGGTGACGCTCACGAGTGCCTGGCAGCTCGTGCCCGAGGCCAGCACCACGGCGCTGGTCGTGCATCACCCGCAGGCGAGCTACTACCTCGTCCGCGAATGACGCCGCGGCCGGACGCTCACCGGCCGGCGTTCCAGCGCAGCAGTCGAAGCTGCGGGTGCCCCCCGGTCCGGCACGTCCACGCCACGTAGGCCACGCTGCCGACCGGTTCCGCGGCGACACGCGGGTAGAAGGCGCCCTCCGTGCCCGCGACCACGAACCGCTCGCGTACGGACTGACCGGAGGGCTCCACGCGCACCAGCGTGAGCCGATCCGCCCCGGTCGAGTCGGCATCGCAGGCGATCAGCGTCCCGCTCATGCCGGCTTCGCCGATGCCGATGTGAATCGCGGGTCGGCCGCGGGCACGCAGCAGCGGGAGCGGCGTCGAGGCGGTATCCACGAGTTCGGGAGTGCTCTCCCGGAACCACACACCCTCGAGGCCCGGAGCGCCCGTGTACCAGGCAATGCGCAACGTTCCGTCCCGCGACAGGCGCAGCGCGGGGCCGGACGGCGGGCAGTCGCTGATCTTCCAGCCGTCATCGTGCAGGCGCACGGGATACAGGCCCGGCCGCGTGAGGACGACGTCGCGGACGAGTCCCGGAAACCGCCTGCGGAACGCGGTGAACAACTCTCCGCTCGGCGCCACGACCATGCTGACGCGGGAGTTCGAACAGGCATAGGACCACTGCGCCGAGTTCGTTCCCCAGTGAAGCCCGAAGTCGTCCGAGCGGGCGAGCCATACCGTCGCGGCGCCGCTGTCCGTTTCGGCGGCCCGCGAAAGATCACCGCCGGGTCGGCTGTCGAGCCACGCCGCGTACAGGCTGCCCGGCTCCTGGCGGAGCGAGACATCCTGGAATGCCTGGTCACCCGGCCCCCCGATGCCGTCGTCGTTCACGGTGCTCGGCTCGCTCCAAGTGCGGCCGTCGTCGGTCGAGCGCGCGAAGTGCAGGTCGCTGAACCGGGAGATCTGCCCGCCCGATCGCGCCCATGCGGCCCACGCGATACCGATCCGATGCTCGTCGTCGCAAACGATCCGGGGCGGCGACTCCGGCTCGAGTCGCAGCAACTCGCCCTCCGGGCTCACCGGCACAGGCTTCGACCAGGTCGCCCCCCGGTCGGTCGATCGCGAAAACCACAGGCGAGGGCCCGTGCTGTCCCCGGCGATCCAGCTCAGCAGGACGTCGTGCTTCGTCGGGTGACAGGTGATCGCCACCCCGAGCGCCTCGCGGGCGGGAAGGACGGGAGGGACGAGCGCCAGGACCGTGGACGGCCTCGAGGAGCACCCGGCGCCGGCGGACTGCAGCAGCAGCCAGGCGAGAAGCGCGCGCACGGCGGCCCCCGGGCGGGCCGCAGCGGATCCCGTCACACCTGGACGATTCGGTGTTTCGGGAGGGAGTGTCGGCATGGTCTTCCGGTCGATGGCGGAGAACGGGCGCGGACGGCGGCGAGTGGACAGGCGCGGAAGTTCCGAGCATACCCCGTCCCGAGGCGCTCGTGGAACCGGCGGGCCCGCGGTGTCCAGATGCGTATTGACGCTGTCGGCGCCGGGCGCGAATCTCCCTCCGTTCTTTCGTACTCCTTCCCGGGGCCCGTCCATGACCATCGCGCGTTATCATGACGGACAGCGAAGCCTCCAGGACGCGTTCGATTCGCGCCGCATCGCCGACCGCCTGGACCAGGTCACCTACACGCGCGAGCTCGCCGGGCCGCAGCGCGCGTTGATCGAGCGGGCGGAGATGTTCTTCCTCGCCACGGCGGGGCCCGACGGCCAGCCGGATTGCTCGTTCAAGGGTGGTCGCGCCGGGTTCGTGCGCGTGCTGTCCCCGACCGAGCTGGCGTGGCCCGACTACGACGGCAACGGCCAGTTCCGCTCGCTCGGCAATCTCAAGACGAACCCGCGCGCGGGGCTCCTGTTCGTGGACTGGGAGCGTCCGGCACGGCTGCGCGTGAACGGCGTCGTCTCGATCTCCGCCGATGACGTGCTGCGCATCGGCTGGCAGGGGGCGCAGCTGGTCGTCCGCCTCGCCGTGCACCAGGTCTTCCCGAACTGTCCGCGCTACATTCCGCGCATGCAGGTGCTCGAACGCTCACCGTACGCGCCCGGCCCCGATCGCGAACCGCCGCGCCCGGGCTGGAAGGACGATCCGCGATTCCGAGACGCGCTTCCCGCCCGGGACCGGACCGAATGACGCCGAAGCCGTTTCTCGCCGCCGCGGTTCAGGCCGCTCCCGTGTTCCTCGACCGCGACGCCACGGTGGACAAGGCCTGCACGCTCATCGCCCGCGCCGCGGCCGAGGGCGCGCGGCTCATCGTGCTGCCCGAGACGTTCGTGCCCGCGTACCCCGCATGGGTGTGGTTCCTGCCGCTCACCCGGCGGGCCGACATCGCGATGCTCTACCGCACGCTCGTCGAGCAGTCGGTGGACGTGCCGGGGCCGGAGGTGGCGCGGCTCGGCGCCGCCGCGCGCGCCGCGGACGCGTGGGTGGCCGTGGGCGTCAACGAGCGGAACACGGGCCACTCGGGCACCACGCTCTACAACACGCTGCTGCTGTTCGACGACCAGGGGCGGCTCGTGGAATGGCACCGGAAGCTCATGCCCACGGGCGGCGAGCGGATGATCTGGACGCCGGGCGAGCCGGTGCCGCTCCAGGTCCACGACACGCCGCACGGGCGGCTCGGCCAGTTGATCTGCTGGGAGAACTACATGCCGCTCGCCCGCTACGCGCTCTACGAGCAGGGCGCGCAGATCCACCTCGCGCCGACCTGGGACAAGAGCGAGCAGTGGATGGCGTCCATGCGCCACATCGCGCGCGAGGGGCGGGTGTTCGTGATCAGCGTCTGCCAGGCGCTCCACCGCGACATGGTCCCGGACCGGTTCCCGTTCAAGGACGTGCTGCCCGCGGGACTCGAGTGGTTGAACGTGGGCAACAGCATGATCGTGGACCCCGACGGCAACGTGCTCGCCGGACCGTGCGAGGCGAAGGAGGGGATCCTGTACGCCGAGATCGATTCGGGGAAGGCCTCGGGCTCGCGCTGGATCTTCGACGCGGCCGGGCACTACAACCGCCCGGACCTGTTCGAGTTCTCACAGCGGGGCGCGGCCGCTCCCGAGCCGGCCTCGCGCGCGCCGGGGCGTGCGGCGAATGCGACCGCGCCGCTCCCGAAGGCGCGCGCAAGCGCCGCGAAGCCGGCGCGGAGATCGCCCAAGTCGCCGCCGCGCATCGTGAGGGCGCCGGAGCGCGAAGCGGAGCCGGCAGCCGCTCCGCCGGACGAACGACCTTCGGCACGGAACCCGCCGGCGGAACGCGCGACGAAGAAACGCCGCGCCTGAGCCCGCGCGGCGCGGGCGGGATTGACGCACGCATGTCGCGCGTGTTCCATGCGGACATGGACCTCCGGCCGGTGACGCTCGAGGGCCGCCACGTGCGGCTCGAACCGCTCGACCTCGCCCGGCACTGGGACGGGCTGTGCGCGGTCGGGCTCGAGCCCGAGCTGTGGCGCTTCACCTCCGCGCTCGTCCGCGGCGCCGCCGACCTCCGACGCTACTTCGAGAAGGCGATCGACGAGCGTGACCGGGGCGTGGCGGTTCCGTTCGTGACGGTCCAGCGCGCGAGCGGCCGGATCGCGGGCTCGACGCGCTTCGGCAGCATCGTGCCCGAGCACAAGCGGGTCGAGATCGGCTGGACCTGGCTCGGGAGCGA
>CAYSWZ010000212.1:0-17065 GCA_964434945.1 uncultured bacterium
CGGGGTACGAGGGTCGTACGCGGCGCGGACTATTTTCCGCTTGCACACACGCGTCCCGCCGGTACTCTCTCGCAGTCACCATGGCGACCGGGTTGTCGTGTGTCGGCTCGATCGTCTGGAGTCCACGGAAGGGCTGGAGTCGCTCTCCGAGCCGTGTCCCCCGTAGCGGACTCGTCTGAGTGCCCTGAAACGGAGGTTCAAGCTCATGAAGCGAATGCTGCTCGGTATGGGTGTGGTCGCGGCCATGCTCTTCGTTGCTTCTTCCGCCCTCGCGGCGGGTGTCAATCTCGCCTGGAACAACTGCGCCAGTGAAGGTGGCGTCGCGAACCGCACCAGCGCGTGCGCGGTGAACACGGGCACCAACGTCCTCACCGGATCGTTCGTGCCGTCCATCGATCGAACCGGCGTCACGGGCGTCGAGTGCGTGCTGGACATCATCGTGGGGGATGGAACCTCGGCGATTCCGGCGTGGTGGGACATCAATGGTGTGGGCTCGTGCCGGTCCGGTGCGCTCGGCGCCAATCCGCTCGTCAATGGTGCCAACACGATCTGCAACGACTGGTCAGGCGGCACGTCTCTCGGTGGTTTGGCGGCCTACAATCAGGGCGGTACCATCGCGCCCGCCAATCAGCCGGCACATCGTCGAATCGTCTGCGCCTTCGCCGTCGCCGCCCCGGGCGTCGACGTCCCAGCCAACGCCGAATACTTCGCGTTCAACGTCACCGTCAACAACTCCAAGACGGTCGGCACCGGCGCGTGCGCGGGATGCGCGACCGCGGCGTGCATCGTGTTCAACTCGATCAACGTCGTGGCCGGCACGGCCACGCATGATCTCCTGAGCGGTGGGGCTACCGCATCGGGCAGCGACCAGGCGACATGGCAGGGCGCGGGTCCGAACTGTCAGCTGGTCCCCACCAAGAGTGCAACCTGGGGCCAGGTCAAGGCGATGTATCACTGATATGGCCTGACGCCGCATCCGTCGTATTGCGAACGGCGCCCGTCACCCCCTGACGGGCGCCGTCGCATTTTGCTGATGTCGGCGGGTGCCACGCGTGCGAAGCTTGTCGGCATGTGGGTAGCCCGGTGGACCCGTGCAATGGCGAACGCCTGCCTGTGCGGCACGCTCGTGCTCGCCGCGCAGACGACCCCCGGCACCGCCCGGGCGCAGGGCATCTCGCTCGGCTGGCAGGACTGTCGCAGCGGCGGCAACCCGGGCTTCAACCTCCAGAACTTCCTCTGCACCAGCAACACGACCCAGCTCCCGCTCTACCCGGGCGTCCGGCTCCTCGCCCCCGTGGACAGCGTGTTCTCCGTCGAGCTGGTGATCGATGTGGACGTGGCGTCCGACCCGCTTCCCGACTGGTGGAGCATGAACGGCACCTGCCGCCCGCTCGAGTGGTCGGCCGACGTGTCGCAAGCCGGCAGCTGCTCGGATCCCTGGAACGGCCACGGCGCAGCCTCGGTGCAGGGATGGCTGCTCGGCACCCCGGGCAACTCCACCCGTCACGCACGCCTTCTCGTCGCGGCCGGTGTGCTGTCGCAGTTCATGGCCACGTTCGCCGCCGACGTGCCGTACACGCTCTGCCGCGTCGTGCTCAGGTCAGACAACACCTCGGTGTGCCCCGTCGGCTGTACAACTCCAGCTTGCCTGGTGTTCAATTCCGTGCTGCTGCGGCGCCTGCCGGGCAGCACGGTCGAGGAGGTGCTGGTCTCCACTCCGGAGGTGGCGGGCAACAACATGGTCATGTGGCAACCGCTGAACGGCGCCGCCGACTGCGCTTCAGTCCCGGTGCGGCGCAGCACCTGGGGCGCGGTCAAGGCCCTCTACCGGTGAGGTTGATGAGGCAGATCCCGATATTGCTCCTGATCGTGCTCGCTGGCCCGGCGTACGCGCAGGCACCGGCGGCCGGCGCGCCGAAGGATACGGTCGCGCACGCGGGCCGCATGAGTGGCAAGGGCGCGTACGTGCGTCTCATGGTCGAGGCCGACAGCCTGCTCAAGCTCCGCGGCGGCTCGCACGCGGAGAACGCCCAGCTTTACCTGGCGTGGAACGCGCCCTGGGGCATGAAGCGCGCGGAAAAGACCCGCATGCCCGCGTGTGACGACTCGACACGCGCCGACACACTCTACCTCTCGTTCTACCCGGGACGCGGCGCTACTCACTTCACGGGCTTCACGGGCGAGCTCAAGTTCTTCGCCACGGGCAATGACACGCTTGGCCCGTGGTGGCACATGGAGAGCAAGGGCGGCGAGAACGGTGGCAACGTCCTCGTGGAGTGGGGGCCATCGCCCGACATTCCCGGGCGCCAGCCGTGGCTGGCTCCGGGCCACGGCTTCGCGCTCATCGACCGCACGCCCACCGCCATGCGGCTGAGGCTCCTGTTTGCCGAGACGCTCGACGACGCAGGCCCGCTGGACTCCACCGTCACCTACACGCTCTGTCGCGTCATCCTGCGCCATCGCCGGGCGGCTCTACTGGCCGGCTGCCATCAGCCGGTGGCCGTGCACTGGGTCAAGGCCACGTTCGGCTTCGAGTTGAAGGACGAGCCCGAGGTGCGACGCGGCGAGCGGCTGGTGAGCTACGCCGGCCCCTACTCGATCTGCGAGCCGTTCCACGAGACGAGCGCGAAGGCGTGGAAGCCACCGGCCCCGACGCCCCCGCCCACCGTGCCGGGGAACAAGTAGCCGCTCGCTACAGTGTCGGATCCACCAGCTTGATGAGCATGACCAGCTCCGGACGCCAGGCGATCGGGTAGCGCGGCTTGAGCCGTGCGATCATCGCCTTGAGCGCCTCGTCCGCCTTCTGGTTCTGGAGCGACTCGTCGATCATCTGTTCGCTCTCCTCGAACGAGAGCTGGCGGCCGCCATCGTACGAGATGAGCTGCAGGACGGCGTAGTCGCCCTGCTTGTCCGGGCCGCGGACCTGGATGTCGCCCGGGCGCATCTCCTCGAAAAGCGCCTTCTGGTAGACGCCGTTCTCGTTCTGCTGTCGCGTCTGGATGGAGCCGGAGTTCCGGCCGGCGAGAGAGTCCGCGTGCAGCAGCGCCGCGGCCTTCACGCCCGACTTGAGCGCGCGCTGCACGGAGTCGGCCCCGGCCTTGGACTCGCGCACGATCGCGGCGAACACCACCGACGGGTAGGTGAAGAACCCGGTCAGGTTCTTCTGGTAGTAGGCCTTCCGCTCGTCCTTGCTCACCCACACCCGGGTGCCGACGGAGTCCTGGTACATGTGATCCACCAGCAGCTCCTCGGTCTTCCGCTGGACGGGCAAGGTGACGAGGGGGTCCTTTTCGAGCCCCATCTGCGCGCCGTAGTCCGCGATCGCGGGCTCGAGAATGATGCTCTCGACGAACGCCAGCAGCACCTCCCAGCGCTGGAGCGACGGGCGCATGAGCGGCGGGATGTCAGTGAACGCGTGGATCAGGTCGCCGATCGAGAAGCGACCGCCGTTCTTCCAGCGCGCGATCAGGCGGGAAGTGTCCGCCATTCCGAACTCCGGAGTGGAGCCGTTGATGTTGAGCGTCGCCCCACTCGCGCCCTGCTCCATGTTCATCGTTTCCTTGAACTGGAGCGAGGCGAACTTCGCGTTTGCGGTGTCGTATGCCACACCGTTCTGCAAGCGAAGCGTGGCCATGAGCTTTTCACTGATCACGTCGGAGCGAACGTCGCGGATCTGCGTGCGGAGCGAGAAGCTCATGGCCTCGTACGCGGGAGCGTGCACCGGCTTGCGCTCGATGGACTGCACGATGTGCCAGCCTTCGCTGGTCTGTACCGGCTGTGAGGTCTCGCCCGGTTTCAGCGCGTAGATGCGCACGGCCAGGTTCGGATCGAGCTTGTCGGGGGTGAGCCAGCCGAGATCGCCGTCGGGCCCCAGGTCCGACTTCGCCACCGAGTACTTCTTCACTGCAGCGGACCACGTGATGCGCCCGGAGATGAGTTCGCGCCGGACGAGGTCGGCGGCGTTACGGTCCTCGACGAGGATGTGCCGGAGGTGCTGCTGCCAGTTGTAGGACTCCCAGAGCGCACGCACGTCGGGCTCGGCCACCTTGACCGAGTCGTCCACAAACCGGACGTGCACGGCGGTGGTGAGTGCGCGCTGCCGCGCTTCGCGCACGGCGAGCCGGTCCTCGAAGTCCAACGGCCGGTTCAGCCCGAGGGCGGTGAGCGCCAGGATGTCCTTGTTCATGAGGCTCGTGAGGAACGTCACCCGCCCGCTGCTGTCCTGGGGGGGGCGGTATTCCGGGTAGGACGCGAACCACAGGCGCACGTATTCGCCCACGGTCGTGACCCGGGGCCCCACGCGCAGGATCCACACCGAGTCCGCGAGGAACTGCCCGGTGTCCGGCACGTCGTTGATCCAGCCTCGCAACTTGGGGCTGTGGAAGTTGCTGGGCGTGAGCTTGCCGGGGGGCGTTGTCGTGACTCCGGTCACGGGGCGTGAGGGCAGGCTGGGCTTCGTCGTCGGTGTGGTGTCGTCGGCCGCGCGAACGGCGGCCGGCATGGACGGCAGGGCGGCCACGAGCATGGCCAGGAGGACCGGCAGGAGCGTTCCGGCGGGCGGCGAACCTACGCGCTTCATGGGGGGCCTCGAGGGATGCACGGGGGGCAGGTTCGACATGGGGCAACGAGCGTAGATTTCGCGGCGGACTGTCGTCAAGACTGCGGGCGTTCGGCGCGCGGTGCGGCGCGCGAGTTGACGGCGCTGTGACGCGATCGGGCGCGTGCCGGGGCCTTGGCCCCGGGCCCGGCCCATCCGGTCAAGGCGTGTGCGTGCGGCGCTGAATGAAGTCGAGCGCCACGCGAAGGGCATCGCGGCGCCGAAACGGGCTCGGCTCGAGGCCGTTCAGGCGCGCCTCGACGTAGAGATCCTTGCTGGAGCGGACCGCGGCGAACGCCTGCGCGGGCGCGGCGGTGGTGATGCCGGATTCGAGACTCTGGAGCACCAGCACCGGCGCGGGGATGTTCCCCGCCGCGGCGAGCGGCGAGCGAGCGCGCCACGCGCTGCTGTCGCGGCCGGCGGCGCGCGTGTACGCGGCGCGCGCGGAATCGGGCATTGCCCTGTAAGTGGCCCACGGGTCGTAGCTCGCGTCCATGGCGACGATGCCCGCGAGTTCGGGGTGCTTGACGCCGGCCAGGAGCGCCGTGCCGGCGCCGTCGCCTTCGCCCCACACCACCACGCGCTTCGCGTCCACGCCGGGCTCGTGCGCCAGCCGCTCGAGCGCGGCGTTCACCGCGCCCACGCTCGCGGGGCCCGACTCGTCCGGCGCGCCCGAGCTCCGCCCGGCGCCCGGCGGGCCCACGATGGCGATGGTGTAGCCACGCGAACGGTAGGGCCGGCTCCAGCGCAGCAAGCTCCTGGCGGCGGTGCCGGCACGCGGCACGTAGAGGATGGTCGGGCCGGGCAGGCCCGCGCCCTCGGGTGCCATGACGACCAGCTCCACCTGCTGTGCGCCGGCCTTCAGGATTACGGACGGGTGCGCGTCGGACAGGTCGCTGCCGAGCACGCGCACGGTCGCGGTGAGCACGAAGCGTGCCTTCTGCGCGTCGTGCTCGCCGATGTGGAATACGAGCGTGCCGCTGTCGAAGTCGGCCGGAGCGGTCCAGCTGATGCCCGTGGTTTCCCCCGCACTCGCGGGCGACGCGAGCTTGACGAGAACGCTCAGGTCGCGCGTGCCGTGCGTCGGCGTGCCGGCGGAGTCGGGGTCGGTGCTCACCCAGTCCATGGACAGGCTGTCGGGGTAGAGGCCGAACTCGCCGTGGTTGTCGAGCATGAGGTTCGCCTGCCACTCGCCGTTCATGTCGCCGCGCAGCGTATCGGGCACGACGTGGAACACCGGCGGGCCGGCGTGCGCAGAGGTCGCGGCCAGCATCGCGGCCACGCCAACGCAGGCGCGGAGCCTGGCCTCGAGCGGGGTTCGGCGCATGGGTTCCGGTCTCCAGGGGGAAGGGGGGAGCGGCTGCAACAACACTAGTGTTTCGGCGGCGGACTCGACAAGACAAGCGCGCGCAAAGCCGGCCCGTTCCGCTCGATGCGGGCGCTCTTCTTCAAGCCGTCGAGCAGCGCGCGGAGGCGGCGCTCGCTCTCGCTCTCGTACCACGCGCGCTCGACGAGCGGGCGCACCTTGGTGAACGCCTGCACCTCGCTGTTCGAATCGATCGCCATCACCTTGTACACGCGCCACACGCCCTCGGCGTTGTCCGGGCCCACCACGGCGCCCAGGCCCGCGCGCCGCGCCTGCACGTAGAGCGCGCTGTCGCTCTTCGCGAACACCTCGTGCTGGTAGCTCACGCCGCTCCTGAGCCCGCGCACCGTCAGCGTCTCGGCCTGGCCCGGGATCGTGAGCCGGTGCGCGATGCTGTCCGCCGCCGCCAGGCTGTCGAACGTCATGATGAGCAAGACCGCGCGCGGCGGGCGCATGAACTCGGACTTGTGAGCCTTGTAGTAGGTGACGAGCGTGAGCGAATCGGTGGCGATCTTCGCCCCGACCTCGCGCTCGAGATACTGCGTCACGCTGTGGTACTCGACGCGGTCGGCGATCACGGCGGCGACCTCGGGGCGCTGCAGCAGCTCGGGCCGGGCCGCGGAGTCGCGGATCAACTGCTCGAACAGGCTGTTCTGCACGAGCCCGCGCACGCCCTCGTTGTCGGCGATGTGGGGCCGGTAGATGCTCGAGAGCCGCCGCCAGTCGGCGAGCAGGTGGGCGACGGTGAACTCGCCGAGCCGCGAGCGCGCCAGGACCTTGAGCGTGTCGGCGGCGGGGATCTTCGGCATCTGCTTCGTCAGCTCGATCTGCTGGCGCGGGCTCATGTCGGCCGTGGGCTCCGGCAGCTCGGCGAAGTAGCTTCCGACCACTTTCAGGAGCTCCTCGTCGTAGACGGGTTTCAGCTCGAGCATGAGCGATTCGCGGGCGGCAACGCCCATGCCCTGCTCGTCCAGGTCGGGCTGGCCGAGCGCCCGGCGGCGCTTCTCGATCCGGGCGAATTCGTCGGCGAGCGCGGCCCTGAGGAGGATGTTGTCCCGCTCCCCCAGGTATTCCACCGAATCGGCGTGGTCCCAGGGCCGGGGGTCGCTGGTCGCCCTGGCGGCCAGCAGGCGCTGTTCGATCACCAGCTCCAGAAACCGATCGCGGTCTGGCGGGGTAAGAGAGTCGGGGTTGCCGCCGAGGAGGCGGACGGCCCGGGTGAACCGCCGCCGGGTCACTTCCTCGCCATTGACGCGCAGGAGGACCGAGTCCGGCATCGCGCGCACGATGTAGTCCGGGGGCGCCAGCACGTGGTGCGGCGAGACGGTCGCGTGGGTCGGCGGGACGGCCGGGTTGCCCGTGGCGGCGGGGCTGGCAGGGCTGCCGGCGGCGGGCTTGGCGGGGGGCGGAGCCGCCGGGGGCGCCGTGGCCGCCGCGGCGGCGAGGGCCACGACGAGCATGCACGGGAACGCGAGGGGGGCGAAGCGCATGGGTATTGGAGACACCGGTTGGGGTGGCAGGGGTGGCGAGCGCGAGAGTGTACCGGGTCCGAAGCGCGGGCGCAGCCCGGGGGCCGGCGAAGGCACGGTTTCCTTGCCCTCGGCGGGACCCCTCCCTAGACTTGCCCTTCCCATGCCCGCGCATTCCCGCCGGTTCACGCGCTTCCTCCCGACGCTCATCCTGCTGGCACTGGCCGGCCCCGGCACCTCGGTGGCGGCCCCCGTGCGCGTGGTCGCGACCGACGCCAACGGCGTCACGCTCCAGGTCACGATCGGCGCGTGGTCGCTGAGCGCCCCGGGGCGGGACGGCCGTGTCACCGTGACCGGGCTCCCCGAGTCCTACAGCATGTCGATCCCCGGCCGCCCGCTCCTGCCGGCCTACTGCGCCACGCTGGCGCTGCCGCAGGGCGCGCGCCCCTCGGTGCGCGTTCTCGGCGCGAGCGGCGAGCAGGCGCGCGAGGGAACGCTCCTCGCCATCGCCGGGAAGCCGGTGTTCCGCGATGACAAGGAAGGGGGCCTCGGCCCGCAGCCGGGCGTGGACCCGGTGCCGGCCATCGACGACGGGCCGTGGCCCACGTCGCTCGCCGAGCTCTCGAAGCCGTTCGCGTTCCGCGGCCGCCGGCTCGTGACGCTCGAGATGCGGCCGTTCCGCTACGACGCGGCGAGCCGGCGGCTCTCGGCGCCGCTCACGCTCACGGTGCGCGTGGACTTCAACCGCCCCGGCGGGGCCGCCTCGCTCCTCGAGACCCCGGGCGAGCCCGACCGGCACGTGGACCCCGCGCTCGAGACGAGCGTGCTCAACTGGCAGCAGGGCCAGGGCTGGCGCGTGGCGCCGCAGCGGCGGACCTCGGCCGGGCCCGGGAGATTCCTCCTCGGCACCGGGCCCAGCGCCACCGCGCAGGCGCCTGCGATCGGCTTCGACGAGTCGGATCCGGAAGTGCGCGTGAAGCTCGACGACACCGCGCTCTACCGGCTGAGCTACGACGACCTGGCCGCCAAGGGCTATCCGGCCGGCGTGCCCGTGGGAGAAGTCAGCGTCCACCGCCACGAGTACCTCGAGGGTGTCGTGCCGCCCTACGGCACGATCGAGCTGCCGTCCGAGGTGGACGATGCCAACGGCAACGGCACGTTCGACAGCGGCGACGGCATCTGGGTCTACGTGCGCAACTGGGCGCAGCGATCGAACGCCAGCAACATCCAGCGCTTCTGGGGCGATGCCGAGGTGGTGTTCGTGACGCGCAAGTCGGGCGGCGGGCTGCGCGTGCCGCAGCGGCCGGGCTGGAACAACGTTGCGTCACTGACCCCGCTCGCGAGCTATCCGTACCTCCGCCACTTCGAGCACGATTTCGCGGGCAGCATCATGCAGTTCGTGCAGACGCCCGCCGACACGAACATCGGTCTCTGGCAGTGGACGCCCTATTCGCTCTACTACGACCGGCCCGACACCATTCACATCGAGGCCAACGACGTGGACACGGCGCAGGCCGCCACCGTGACCGCGCGCTGGGTCGGGCGCGCGTTCGGAAACAACTTCATGTGGGCGGCGCTCCGCAACGGCTCGAACCAGGTCACCTCGATCGCCGACTCGGTCTACTGGTACGGGAAGTCCGCGATCACGGTCACCGGCACCCTGCACGGCTCGGCGCTCACCGAAGGCAACACCAACTTCTTCCGCCAGTGGGGCAAGAACCAGTTCGCCCCCCCGGACCCGAACACGAACGCCATCTGCTTCGCGGGGCTCGACTGGATCGACCTCGCCTACTGGCGCCGCTACCGCGCGGTGAAGGACTACGTCCAGTTCAACTCGGCCACTGCGCTGGGGGATTTCCAGCTCACGGTCGGCGGCTTCAGCAGCGATTCGCTGCGCGTCTACGACGTCACCGACCCGGACCACCCGGTGCGCGTCACGATCGATCCCGCGCACGTGACGGTCGGGGCCACGGTGTCGTTCGACATGCAGGACGTGGCCACCCCGAGCGTCCTCGCGCCGGACGGGCGCCGCCAGTACGTGGCCGCGGCCATTCAGACGCCGCAGGATCCGACGCTCGGGCCCCGGGTGCCGCCGTCCTCGGCCTACAGCTTCGTCTCCCGCCGCAACCTGTACGCCAACGTGTCCGGCGATTACCTGCTGGTCGCGCCCGAGGCGTTCATCCCGGCCACGACGCAGCTCTCGTCCCTCCGGCGCTCGCAGGGCCTGACCGTGGTGGAAGCGCCGATCGAGAGCATCTACGACGAGTTCGGCGGCGGCCGGCATTCGCCGGCGGCGCTGCAGCGGTTCGCGAAGTACGGGTACTCCCAGTGGAACACCCGCTTCCTGATGCTCGTGGGCGACGGCACCCTGGACCCGAACCACAACCTGCCCACCTCGGGACCCGACTACATTCCCGTGCTCCCGACGCCCGGGCCGGTCGGCTCGAGCGAGGGCCTGGAGATCACGCCCAGCGACAACCGCTACGGCTTCATCACCGGCTCCGAGGATCCCATCTCGGGGCTCGACAGCAACCGCGTCGTGCCCGAGCTCATGGTCGGCCGGCTCACCGTCAACTCGGCGACCGATGCCAACACGGTCATCAGCAAGATCGTCAACTACGAGGACCTGAGCCAGCCCGACGCCTGGCGGCGCAACGTGCTGCTGAACGCCGACGACGCGTTCTCGGGCGAGACCACGTTCGGCGGCGGCGCCACCACCACCGGCTACTGCCATCGTTCGTACGAGGAGCTGTTCGTCGCGCTCGGGAACACCATGCGGTCGTACATCCTCAGCGACTCGGGCGTGGCCGGCATGAACGTGGAGGAGTTCAACCTGCGCTCCTACCTGACGAACGAGGCCATCAATTTCGACCCCCTCACGGGTGACACCTGCCGCGTGGATCGCAACGCCACGCAATCGCACTGCCATGCCGGCGTCACGCCGATCCTGATCGGCAAGCTCAACACCGGCCAGCTCATGTGGAACTACCAGGGGCATGCCAACGAGTTCGTGCTCACGCACGAGAGCCTGTTCGACAACCTGGGCGCGGACGAGGATGCGCTGCGGCTCCAGAACGACAACATGCCGTTCCTGTTCACGGCATTCTCGTGTCACGCGAACATGTTCGCCCGGCCCAACGACCAGTTCAATGCCTCGACCGGGCCCTGTCTCGGCGAGAACCTGCTGGCGCAGCCGAACGGCCGCGGCGCGGTCGCGAGCTGGGCGTCGGTGTGCTTCGAGGTGGTCCCGCGCGACGATCACACGCACATCAACGTCGAGCTGATCCGGAGCATGTTCGTGTACCCGCCGCGTGACGAGTTCCTCGGCGCCGCCAACGTCGGCTCGCGCGTGGTGCTCGGGGAGGCGATCCTGTCGGCGCTGTTCCGCTACCTGGGGACGACGCAGAGCTACGCGCCGGAACGCGGTCTCGCGATCACGTACACGCTGCTCGGCGACCCGGCGACACGCGTCTCCATCGGACACCCGTTCGACCTCGTGCTCGCGAACAACCTCGAGGTGTCCTCGGGCACGCCGCTCCGGCTGCACACGCCGGGCGACACGCTCCGCCTCGACGCCGACCTCGTGTCCAACGTGCGGCTCGACAGCCTGGCGCTGTTCGTGGACCGCGGAACCGGCGAGGTGCCGCTGCCGGCCACGGACTACGCGGTCGCGCCGGCGTTCCCGGACACGGCCGGCGGCGGCCAGTTCGGCGGCCGGCACTTCCGCGTCGTCTACCGCACCCAGCCCGAGGCGCGCTCCGCCGATTACATCGTGATGGTGAAGGACCGGAACGGCCTCGTTCAGCGCACCGTCGTGAGGCTCAAGCTCGACAGCGTGCTCCTCTCGAGCAACGCCCCCCTGAACGACGGCGACGCGGTGGCGCCGACCGCGCAGCTCACGCTGCACATCCTGTCGCCGCAGCCGCTCGCGACTCCGCAGGCCGAGATCGCGCTCATCATCAACGGCCAGCCGCAGGCGTTCACGGCAGCGCCCGCACCTGGCGACGCGTCCAACCGCGAGTGGATCCTGAGCTGGACGCACGCCGCCTATCCGATCGACGACTACACCGTGGTCGCCACGATCCAGAACGGCGGCTCGGTGACGCACCGCTTCAAGGTCACCGCCAGCTCGGGCCAGCTCGCGCTGCGCAACCTGATCCCGTTCCCGAACCCGTTCGACAACAGCGGCATGACGTTCTCGTTCCTGCTGGCGGGCGGTGAGGACGCGGACGTGAAGGTGCACGTGTTCACGCAGAGCGGGCACAGCATCTACACGAATGTCGTCCGGGGACTCACCCCGGGCTATCATCAGGTGGCGTGGAACGGCCTCGACGCGGAAGGGGAGGAGCTGGCGAACGGCGTCTACTTCTTCCGCCTGAGCGTGACCACGTCGAGCGGCGCCACCACGGAGCAGCTCGGCCGGCTGGTGAAGCTGCGGAAGCCGCACCACACCGAGGAGCCGGTCGTCCCCTGACCTGCGCCCGCTTTGACCGGGCGGCCGCCGGAGGTCGTGTGATGCACCCCGCGTCGTCGTTCGCGTCGCCGCTTCGCGCTGCCCGGTGGTTCATGGTGCCCTGCGCCCTGTTGGCGGCGTGCGCGTGGCCGATGCGGGCGGCGCATGCCGACGCGAAGCCGGCGGTCGCGACGAGCGCCGGCTGGCTCCGAGACATCGCCATGGCGGAGGACCGCCGGGACTGGGCCGGCGGCACGCTCGCGAAGGCGCTCGAGCAATCCGACGATGCGGTGCGCGTGCGCGCGATCCTCGCCATCGGGCGGCTCCAGGACTCGACGAGCATGCCGGCGCTCCTGCCGCTCCTCGGGGACCGCTCCGCGACCGTCCGGCGCGAGGCGGCATTCGCGCTCGGCCAGATCGGCCACCGCTCGGCGCGCCAGCCGCTCGAGCACGCGCTCGACGACGGCGACGCGCTCGTCCGCGAGAACGCGGTCGAGGCGCTGGGGAAGCTCGGCGACCCGGCCGCGACGCCGCGCATCGCGCGCGTGCTGCACGAGGGCACGCCGGTCCAGCGCATGCGGGCGTGCGAGTCGCTGTGGCGCCTCGCCGACACCAGCGCCGCCGGCGCGCTGCTCGCGGAGCTCGGGCAGCACGACCCGGCGGTGCGCTGGCGGGTGGCGTACGCGCTCGAGAAACTGCCGCTCCCCGCGCGCGTCGTGCCCGCGGTGGCGCCACTCCTCGCCGATCCCGACCCGCTGGTGCGCGCGCACGCGGCGAGGACGCTCGGGCGCGAGAAGTCGCCGCTCGCGACGCCGGCGTTGATTCAAGCGCTCGGCGACAGCGACCCGGCCGTGGTGGTGAACGCGCTGCGGGCGCTCCAGCTCGTGGCGGACGGCTCACGGCCGGGGACGGGCAGGCGGATCACCGAGCTGCTCCGCCATCGCGATCCCTACGTGCGCGTCACCGCCGCCACGGCGCTCGCGGACAGCTTCGCCTGGATCGGCACGGCGGCCGATTCGTCCGCGATCCGGGCCGCGCTCCGGCAGGGCATGGAGGACTCCGATTTCGCCACGCGCGGCGCGTGCGGGCGCGCGCTCATCGTGCGCATGCGGCTCAAGGGGTTGGACCTCGCGCGGCCGCTCTTCGCCGACACGGTCGCCTACACCCGCGTCGCGGTGCTCGACGGCCTGCGGCAGCTCAAGGTGGAGGACCTGGCAGAGGAGCCGCCGCGCGTGGCGAACGCGCTCTCCGGCGCCTATTTCAACGGCGGGCACCTCCTCGTCCGCATGACCGCCGCCGAGGTGGCGGGCGAGTTGATCGGCCGGACCCACAGCCCGGAGCTCGCGAAGCTCCTCGAGCCGCTGCGCGCCGGCGTCAACGACCCCAACGTCCTCCTGTCCGCGGCGGCTTCCGGCGCGCTCGCCGACGCCGGCGACACGGCCAGCGTGCCGCTCCTCGCGCGCGCCTACTCGACGCGCGGCCACGATGCCGACGCCGACGCGCGCATCGGCATCCGCGACGCGCTCCGCGCGCTCGCGGGCCGCGCCTTCGCCGACAGCGTCGAGCGCGCGCACCCGGCGCCCGCAGCGCCCTCCGACTTCACCGACGAGTTTTTCGCAAAGCCCTCCGTGCGTCGGGCCATTCTTCACACCTCGGCCGGCGACATGGAATGGGCGTTCGACGGCGACGCGGCGCCGCAGACGGTGAAGAACTTCGTGAAGCTGGCGCAGAAGGGCTACTTCGACAGCCTGCACGTCCACCGCGTGGTGCCGGACTTCGTGATCCAGGACGGCGATCCGACCGGCACGGGTTCGGGGGGACCCGGCTACACGATCCGCTGCGAATACAATCACCTCCGCTACGAGGCGGGCATGGTCGGCATGGCGCTCTCGGGCAAGGACACCGGCGGCAGCCAGTGGTTCGTGACGCTGTCACCGCAGCCGCACCTGAACGGCCGCTACACCATCTTCGCGCACGTCACGCGCGGCCTCGACGTGGCGAAGCGCATCACCCAGGGCGCGACCGTGTATCACATCGAGGTGCTGCCTTGACGGCCGCTCGCGGCGGGCGCGCACGCGCCTCCGCCGCGGGCGCGGTGCGGCAGGGCAGGCAAGGCGCGGCGCCGGCGCCGTCGCTCCCGCGGATGTCGCGCCTGCCCTACGCGCTGACGCTGTGCGTGGCCGCGGCGTGCGCGCTCGCCGCGGTCACGTTCGCCATCTACGACACGGACGTCTGGCAGCACCTGCTGGTCGGGAAGGTGATCTGGCAGACGCACGCCATCCCGAGCACGCAGTTGTGGACGTGGCCGACGCACGGCGCGCCCGACGTGCTGCCGTCATGGCTCTTCCGGGCGCTGCTGTGGCCGTTCTGGCGGCTGGGGGGCGTGCACGGTCTCTTCGCGTGGCGCTGGCTCACCACGCTCGCCGCGTTCGGCCTCGCGCTCGTGGCCGCGCGCCGCATGGGGGCCACCGGCGTGGCGCCGCTCGTGATGCTGGTGTGGTGCGCGCTGTTCTGGCGCCAGCGCTCGCAGATGCGACCCGAGACGTTCGCCGGCATCCTGCTCGCGGCCGAGATCCTGCTCCTCGAGACGCGACGGCAGCTCCAGGGCCGCCCGCGAGACGGCACCCGGTCCGAGGCGCGTGCCGCTGCCGCGGCGATGTCGCACGACGTCGCGTGGGGGCTCGTTCCGATCGCGCTCCTGTGGGCGAACGCGCACATCTCCTACTACCTGGGATTCGTCGTTTCCGGCGCCTATTTCCTCGATGAGCTGCGTCGTCGCCGGAGCGGCGGCCGCCCCGGTGTGCTGGCGCTGGCGATCGGCGCGGCCGCGCTCGCGAGCTTCGCCAATCCGTTCGGCTGGCGCGCGCTCGCCCAACCGCTCGACTACTTCACGGTGTGGCGGCACGAACCCGTGTACCAGACGATCGGCGAGCTGGCGCCGATTTACTGGGACGTGCACATCCGCGACGGCTTGGTTGGTTGGCTCGTGCTCCTGGTGGGGGCGGCCATCCTGCGCTGGCGGCGGCAGGGTTTCGACCCCGCGGAAGCCGTGCTGCTCCTCGTCTGCCTGCCGCAGGCATTCACGACGCAGCGTTTCCTCGGCTACGCCGCGCTGACGCTCGCGCCGTTCGCGGCACGCGACGTGGGAGCGCTCGTCTCGCGCTGGGCATGGCCGGCGGCGCTTCACGCCCCGGCGCGGCGCGCACTGCTGGCATCCGTCCTGTGCGTGACGCTGGTCACGCCCTCGCTGCTCGACTCCACCATGGGGCTCAGCTACGGCTGGCGTCACTATCCTTACCCGGAGCGCGCATGCGACTGGATCGAATCGCACGGCGTGCGCGGCCGGATGTTCAACGCGTTCTCGTTCGGCGGCTACGTCCTCTGGCGCTTCTATCCCGATCCCGGCCGGCTGCCGTTCATGGACATCCACCAGGCGGGCACGAAGCAGATCCGCTACCTCTACGCGTGGGCGCTGCAGGACTCCACCGCGTGGCGCACGCTCGACCACCGCTACCGCTTCGACTACCTGCTGCTGGCGCGCCCGCTGGCCGGCAAGCCCGACGTGGCCGATTTCCTCGACGCCGACAGCACCTGGGCGCTCGTGTTCGCCGACGATGCGGCGGCGCTGTGGCTGCGGCGTGACGGCTCGTGCGGAGCGCTGGCGCGCTCGTACGCCTACCGGTTCGTGCCCGGCGGCACGCGCGCCGTCGGTGCGCTCGGCGACCTCGCAGCGAGCGACTCGACGTTGCGCGCCCCGATGCGGGCGGAGTTCGAACGCGCCATCGCGTCGTCGCCGTGGAACACGCGCGCTCGATCGCTCGCGGGCAACCTCGCGCTACTCGAAGGGCGTTTCGCGGACGCGCGCACGGAGTTCGGCGAAGCGGCGCGCCAGGATCCGTCCCAGTTCGGCCTGCACGAGCGCCTCGGGCTGGCCGAGCTCTACACCGGGGAACCCCGGGCGGCGCTGGCCGCGTTCCGCACCGAGCGGCAGCTCCGGCCCGCGTGGCCCGAGGCGGACCTGCGCACAGGACAGGCGCTCGCCGCGATGGGCGACCGCACGCGTGCGCGCCAGGCCTACGAGCGTTCACTGGCGCGCCACCCCGAGATCGGCGAGGCGCGCGACTCGCTGGCGACGCTGGAGGCTCCCGGGCGGCGCTAGTTGCTGGTCGGCTGGCGCGCCACGATGTACCTGGAGAACTTGTCGTACGTATTGCGCGCCACGACCTTCTTTACCACCAGGTCGTATTTCGATTTCCACGGCCGGCCCGCGATGATCTTGTCCGCGATCGCGTCGCCCACTCCCGGCAGCTTCATGAGCGCGGCCTTGCTCGCCGAGTTGATGTCGAGGAGCTCGGACTTGGTCGCGGTGTCGGCCGCGGCCGGCGCGGTGAGCACGCCTCCGACGGGGAGCGCCAGCGCGAACAGCGCGAGCAGGCACGCGAAGAACAGTGAGAGCGGGCGTTTCAACTCCGACCTCCTCTGACAGTGTGGGCGCGAAGAGCCCGCGCGCGGACGACGATCTCGTGTCGCGACGCGTCCGCCACAACGACAACGCGCCGCGCCACCATTGGGTGACGCGGCGCGGCGGGTACGAGCCCGTGAACCTCTAGAGCACCCAGGTGGCTCCGGAGTTATCGGCCGGACGGCTGGGATACCACGACACATCTCCGCCCGTGCCGCCCGAGAGCTTGAGCAGCATGCCCATGCCGGGCGTGGCCGGCGTGGCCGAGGCGGGGAGCGGCGTGCTGTGCGCGGGCTTGGAGGCCGGCTTGTGCGCGGGGGGCGCGGCAGGCTTGTGCGTCGTGACCGCCACGACCGGCGCCGCCGGCGTGGTGGTGGTGTGCGTCGCGGTGCTGGCGACTCCGCAAGTGCGCGTAGTCGTGGCGCCGCGCTCGACGCAGCGCTCCGGCTCGTCCGGGCACACTCCGGACGCACGCACCGCCGGCGCCAAGAGCACGCCAGCAGCGAAGAGGAACACCAAACCGGTGTAACGAGTCAGCTTCACGATGACCTCCGTGAGGAGCTCCCGGTACTAAAGCACCGAGACTATACATCGGAAGTAGCACCCCGCTATGTCTTTTTGTGACAAGTGCCGGCCAAGCCCCACCCCGGCAGGGCATTGGGGCACAACCTGTTACGAAAATGTCATACAGGCGGGGATGCAAGGGCTTGCCGTGGGG
>CAYSWZ010000213.1:0-4197 GCA_964434945.1 uncultured bacterium
CCCGCAGGTGCAGGAGCGGGTCATGGGCGCATTCGCCTCGGACGCCAGGCTGGCACAGGCGATGACGCAGCGCCTGCTCGCGAACGACTCGCTGCGTGCCGGCGTGATCGAGACCATGCTGCACGACAAGGCCAGCGCTCAATACGTGCTGGTGCGGATCGGCAGCAACCCCGACGCGGTGGACCTCGTGCTCCAGACGGCCGCCGCCGACAGCGCCGGGCGCGAGCACGTGATGACGCTTCTCAAGGGCATGCAGATGGCCTACAAGGCGGGGAAGAAGCGGTAGAACGGTGCGGCCGCACCGGGACGCTACGGAACCCTAGGCGGCATCACGCAGCTCGCGCTGGAGCTGCTCGATCACCGAACGCAGCGCCGCGTCACCCGCCGGCTCGGAGCGCAGTCCGGAGCGGACGGCGCGCGGTCCACCGCTCTTCGCCCCCGCGCTCGAGACCGCGTGCGCCGCCAGCACCGGCAGCACGTCGCCCTCTGCGGACGCTCCCGGCGTGAACAGCACGCCGACGTCGGCGCCGGCGAACGGCATCCCGGCGGCGTCGGCGAGGGTGTGCCCGTGGCGCGCGAGCCAGCGCGGCAGGAGGCTCGCCGCATCGGGTGCGACGAGCGCGCACACCACGAGCGGGACGTGGTGGAGCGCGTCGAGACTGGCATCGGCGTGCGCCACGTCGAACGCGACGAGGTCGGGGGCGAACGCCTCGAGCGCCCCCTCGAGACCGGCACGCGGCGTGAGCAGCAGCGCGCCGAGCGCTTCGCCCTGCTGCCACGCGCCGCGTTCGGCGGTGAGCACCGCCGCCACCGGCCGACGCTCGAGGATACGCGCGAGCGCGGTGTAGAGCAGCTGTTCGGCGGCGCGAACCCCGGGCGCTCCCACCAGCACCAGTCCGGCACCCACATCGAGCACCTCGGCGATCGCGTCCTCGTCGCCGCCGAGCCGGGTCACGCCGGCACGCGAGGCCGGCGCCGAGCGCACGATGAGCGCCTCGTGCGGCGCGGGCAGGCGCGAGACCAGCAGCTCGCGCCCGTCCTCCTCGATCACGACGCTCCGGGCCGGGCCGTGCTCTCCGGGGGCGGCCTCGAAGAACGTGGTGCAGAGTTGCGAGAACGCCGCCGGATCCAGCACCGCCGGGCCGGCCTCGCGCCAGCGGCCCGACTGGAGCACGCGGACGGGCCGCCCCGGCCGGTAGAGCAGCGTGTCGCCGGGGGCGGCGAGCGCGGCGAAGCGTGCGCCCGCGCTCCCGCCTCCCCACTCGCGGCCGGCCGCGCTCGTGTCGCGCGCCACGCGCTGGAACGCCTCGCGCAGCGCCTCGAACTTGCCGGCGCGGGCCTGCAGCGCCTGCGTGACGCTCTCGCCCGGCGTGTTGGCGCCGGCCTCGTCGAGGCGTCGCGCCGCCTCGAGCATGAGCCCCTCGGTGCTGTCGTGGATCGTGCGGCCGCCGGTCGGCGGCTCAACGCGGAACTCGAACGTCCCGCTCCGCCAGCCGAACACGCGGTAGGCCGCGTCCTCGCCCTCTCGCAACCGCTCGTCCACCGCGTTCGCGATCTGGCCGTGCTCGAACCGGAGCGAGCCCTTCCTCGCGCCGGAGACCACGTGCAGCGAGCCGGTCGCGCCGTTCAGCATGAGGAGCTGGGCCAGGTCGAACAGCGACAGCAGCCCCAGCTCGCCGAGGAAGACGGGCTTGGCACTCATGCTGCCTCGCGGCGTGCGGAAGGGGGCCCGAGCTTCTCGAGCTGCGCGGCCATGTCGGGGTTCGACAGGTGCGGCACGGCGTCCCGCGCCAGCACACGCCCCTCGCGCACCATCACGAACAGGGCCTCGTCCATGCTCTGCATGCCCTCCTTCCGGCCGGTCTGGATCACCGAGGCCAGCTGGAACGTTTTCTTCTCGCGCACGAGCGCCGCCACGGCGGGCGTGCCCACCAGCACCTCGAGCGCGAGCGAGCGTCCGCGCCCGTCGGGCTGGCGGAGCAGCCGCTGCGCCAGCACGCCGCGCAGCGATTCCGAGAGCATCAGGCGCGCCTGCGCCTGGCGCTCACCGTCGAACGAATCGAGGATCCGGTCCACCGTCTGCGTGGCGCTCATGGTGTGCAGCGTGCCGAACACGAGCTGACCGGTGGCGGCCGCGGTCATGGCCAGCGCCATGGTCTCCACGTCCCGCATCTCGCCCAGCATGATGACGTCGGGATCCTCGCGCAGCGCGGCGTGGAGCGCCTTGGAGAAGCTCGGCGTGTTGCGGCCGACCTCGCGCTGCGTGACGAGGCACTGCTTGTTGTGGTGCTTGAACTCGATCGGGTCCTCGATCGTGAGGATGTGCTTCTTCTGCGTGCGGTTGATGTGGTCGACGAGCGCCGCGAGCGTGCTCGACTTGCCGGAGCCCGGTGGCCCGGTCACGACCACGAGCCCGCGCGGCATCTCGGTGAAGCGCGTGAGCCAGTCGGGCAGGCCGAGCTGCTCCATGGACAGGATGTCGCTCGGCAGCAGCCGGAACGCGCCGGCCGGCCCCTTCGAGTGCTCGAAGATGTTGCAGCGTGCGCGCGCGACGCCGGGCACCTCGTAGGAGAAATCCACGTCCTTGACCTGGTCGTAGCGCGCGCGGATGGCAGGATCCATGAGCTCGAACAACAGCAGCTCGCACGCCTCACGCGTCAGCGGCTCGTGCGGGATGGCGGTGATCTCGCCCTGGATGCGGATCATGGGCGGCGAGCCGGTGGTGAGGTGCAGGTCGGATGCGCCCTGCTCCTGGACGAGCTTCAGGATGGCGTCGATACGGGCCATGGCGAGACGGTTTCCCCGGGGACGGCCGAGCACCCGCCGCGACCCGTGCAGAGGTCCCAGCGGGCCCGGCGGCGTTCCCCAGAGTTTTCGGCAGCGGCAGGCCCGCGCTCCACCCGGGAACCGTGGGTCGGGCGCGGCCCGCCGGGGCGGCCCGAATTCGCTCAATCCCGGGCGAACCGGCGCCCGATACCGGACGTGTGAGCCTGCCTGCGCCTGAATCCGCGTCTCCCGGCGTCCTCAAGTACCGCATGCCCGTTCAACTCGCGATCGCGGGTGGACCGGGAGTCGCGGGCTGGGTGTGGCTGTCGCGCCACTCCGAGTTCCGGAGTGGTCCGCAGACGCTGCTCGAGCGGTTGAACGAACGCGTGCGCGTGGTCCCGGTGGTCGAGAACGACGCCACGACGCTCGTGACGCGGGCGCTGATCGAGTGGGCGGAGCCCGCGCCGGGTGTGGACGTCGACCTCGTGGGGCCGGCGGCGTATGCGGTGACGCGCGAGGAGCATGCCCGCGTGCGACTGCGCTCGGGCGAGGTGCTGGAGGGCGTGATCGAGATGGAGATGCCGCAGGGCTACAACCGCACCTCCGACTTCATCAACGGCGAGGCGGACTTCTTCGCGCTCCGCAGCAGTGATCGGACGCTGCTCGTGAACAAGCGGCGCGTCCGCCACGTGCGCCTGGACACCCCGTGAGCCGGCCCCGGAAGGCTTCGCGCCGCGGTCGGGCGAGTGCGCCGACGGGCAGCGCCGAGCGGGCTCCGGCCCCTCCGCCCGGAGGCGACGAACCCCGTCCCGCGCCGCGGGATTTCACTCAATCCCGCACGGCCCGGTCCGATAATGGGGCCGTGAGCCTCCCCGTCCCCGAATCCGCCTCGCCCGGCGCGTTCCGCTACCGCCTGCCCGTGACGCTCTCGGTCGCGGACGGACCGCCGGTCGCGGGCTGGTTGTCGCTGTCGCGGAACTCGGATCCCGGCGAGCGCCCGCAGACGCTGCTCGAGCGTTTGAACGAACCCGTGAGCGTCGTGCCGGTGACGCACGGCGACGTCACGCACCTCGTCAATCGCACCCTCATCGAGTGGGCGGAGCCCGCGCCCGGGGTGGCCGCGGAATGTGTCGGCCCGCCGGCCGCCGTGACGCGCGAGGAGTACGCCAGCGTGTGGCTGCGCTCGGGCCGGAAGCTGGAGGGCGTGATCGCGATGGACATGCCGGAGGGCTACAATCGCACTTCGGACTTCATCAACAGCCAGGACGAGTTCTTCATGCTGCGCTGTCGCGATCGCACGGTGCTCGTGAACAAGCGGCGCGTGCGGGAGCTGCGCATCGTCGCCGGGGGCGGCCCGGGGATCTGAGCGGCGCGGTTTCGCTGGAGCCGGCGCGGGCGTTCGGCTACGGTTGCGGGAACGTCGCAGCCGTG
>CAYSWZ010000214.1:0-38446 GCA_964434945.1 uncultured bacterium
GAATGCGGTGGGGCGAGTTGATCCGGGCCCAGAGCACGGACGTCCAGAACGGTCTGATCGTTGTCCATCACACGAAGAGCGGAAAGTTGCGCAGGGTGCCCCTGCATCCTGTGCTGGCGGGGGAACTCAAATTCCGGATCGGGAGGCTCATGCCGCTGATCAACCCTTGGGGCTTTGCCAAGATGGTCCGGCGGGCCACGGGGATCTCTCGGTTCCACGCCCACCAGATGCGGCACACCTACGCGTGCCGGATGCTGGAGGCAGGGGTTTCATTGGCCGCTGTGCAGCAGCTGCTCGGGCACAGCACGGTTGTCATGACCCAAAGGTACGCACGCATCAGCGATGAGAGCGTGAAACGAGAGGTCGAAAGAGCTGTTGCCAACGGTTGGCAGTAGCAGGAGCAGTAGCAACCCCCTCTGCCGGCGCTTGCACGAACCCCGTAAGTTCGTGTAAACACGCCGGCGGAGAGGTGCGAGAGCGGCTGAATCGGGCGGTCTCGAAAACTGCTAGTGGCGAAAATCGACAGCGGACGCTGCGACTCATCGAAGACATTGCGCGGCAACGGAATCAGCAGAGCCCCATGAGGTTCACGCCTCACGGGGCTCCTTCATTCTGCCGGGCACAGGCGGGCAGAACCGGGCGGGAAAGGGCACTGAGTCGGTAGCGTTTCGGTAGCAACCGCTTCCTGAGCGCGAGCGGGTGGCCCCGGACGTACAATCTTGCTACAGGTCCTCGTCGGAGAGGAGGACCCGGCCAAGTCGGTAAAGCCACCACGCAGGGCTAGTCTCGTGGGAATGGGCCACAGGTCCCATGGGCGAATGGCTCCGACGGCGGGAGACTACCAGCCGGAGGATTCAATGCTCCCATGTTCTCGTGCCGCCCCCTCTGGGCGTTCGTCCCCCCGCAGTACCGGTCTGCCGTACCTCGTCGCACGACATCACGGGCTGCAAGAGTCTATGAACTTCACACCGAATGACTTGCAAGCACGTCGGGCGGGTCCTGGCCCCCGGGAGCGGCGATGCTACGCCGGAACTCCTCTGGCGCGTTTTCGCTCGCGCCCGCAACCATGGGGACCGTGCCGATTCCGGACGTGGAGGAGCTCCCCATGAGACGACTCGGATCGCTTCTGATCCCGCTGTTGATGGCGGGGTTGCTGGGCTGCGGCGAGAGCAGCACGGTCACGGCGCCGGGAAACACACAAGCACTGTGGACGCGGAGTTCCTCGGGGCTACCCGGTGGCGGGACCTGTTCCGCTTTGATCGGCCGCGGCACGACCCTGTTGGCCGGGATGGATTCCGGGGTGTTTCGCTCCACGGATGGCGGCCTCACCTGGACCGCTGCGGCGATGCAGCCGTCGGATCCGTACATCCTGTCGCTTGCCGCCAGCAGCACGACGATGTTGGCCGGAACCAGCCGCGCCGGCGTCTTCCGCTCCACCGACGATGGTGTCACGTGGACGGCGGCGACGACGCAGCCGACGAATCTCGGCATCATCTCACTCGCAGCCAGTGGCACGACACTGTTGGCCGGGACGAATGGTGGCGGGGTGTTCCGCTCCATCGATGGCGGCCTCACCTGGACGGCGGCCACGACCCAGCCGACCAACTTGTACGTCCCGTGTTTCGCCGCCGCGGGCACGACGCTGTTGGCGGGTACGGGTGGCGCCGGAATATTCCGCTCTACGGATGGTGGCCTTACCTGGGCGGCGGAGTCGGCGCAGCCGGCGAACCGGTTCATCATTTCCCTCCTCGTGACCGGCACGACGAGGCTGGCAGGGGCCTTCGGCGGGCTGTTTCGCTCCGCCGACAACGGTCAGACGTGGAAGGCGGCCACGGGTCCGGAACCGTCCTCCGGCACCAATTCCCTCGTTGCGAGCGGTGGCATTCTGTTGGCCGCGACCAGCACTGGCGTGTTCCGCTCCTTCGACGATGGCGTTTCCTGGGCAGCGTCAGCTACACAGCCGGCGAACGAGATCACCTATTCGCTCACCGCGAGCGGCACGATAGTCCTCGCCGGTACCTATAACTCCGGGGTTTCCCGCTCCACCGATCTTGGCGTCACCTGGGCGTCGGCCACGACGCAGCCGACGAACCTGCGGGTCTCATCGATCGCTGGGAGCGGTACGACGCTGCTGGCCGGGACATCCATTGCTGGAGTGTTTCGTTCCACCGACAGTGGCCTTTCCTGGACGGCAGCCACGACGCAGCCCACGAACTCCGCCATCTGGTCGCTCGTGGCCAGCGGCAACATACAGTTAGCAGGGACTCCAACCGGGCTCTTCCGCTCCACCGATCACGGTGTCTCCTGGACCGCGGCGAGGATGCCGCCGAACGCCACGATCATCAGGGCCCTCGCCGCCAGCGGGACGACCCTCCTGGCTGGAACGATCAGTGGCGTGTTCCGATCCACCGATGGCGGCGTCGTGTGGACGGCAGCCTCGACTCAGCCCACCGACCCGACCATTTTCTCCCTCAGCGCCAGCGGCGGTACGATGTTGGCGGGGACCACTAGCGGGGTGTTCCGCTCGACTATGGTGGCCTCACCTGGACGGCGGCCGCGACCCAGCCGACGAACCTGATCATCGATTGCCTTACCGCCAGTGGGACGACGTTCCTGGCCGGGACGCGTGGGTCAGGCGTGTTCCGATCTACTGATGGTGGCGTCGTGTGGACGCCGGCCACGATACAGCCGACGAACCTGGTCATTTCTTCACTCGCCGCCAGCGGCACGACTCTGTTCGCCGGTACCGCCGGCGACGGGGTGTTCCGCTCGGTCGATGGCGGCGTCACGTGGGCGAGGGACAGGACGCAGCCGACGGACCTGAACATCCTGGCGCTCGCTACCAGCAGCGCGACCGTGTTTGCCGGGACGAACAACGCTGGGATCTGGCAGTACCCGCTCTAGGGACCACTGCAGTGACTCGGCTAAAGACGCGCCGTGCCGAAAGGGCAGGGGCCCTAACGCTGAGGGCGGACCAAGGAATCAATGACTTGCAGTCCGTCAATCGCCGTCCCGTGAGGACCCCTCATGGAGACGGGTGCATCGGGCGCGTGGCCGTCGTGCTGTCCACGTAGACGATGGCGTCAAAATCGTGCGCGATGTCCGTGGGACGGAACTGCATCCGCGTCGCCAAGGTGCCCACCGAGCGCATCTGGCGTGGCGCAGCGAAGTAGCGCGCGGCGGCTGAATCGGCGCCGGCCTGTCGCAGGTTGAGCACGAACCGGGGCAGCCCGGTCGCATGACAGAGTGTCTCGAGGGCGTCGCCGACCGGTACCTCGAGCGCGTTCGTCCTCAACCCCTTTCCGCTTTCGACAGCCGTATAGCGTCCGGCACTCGTCGCGAATCCCAGCACGACCATGTCGGCTCCGTGACGCTTCGCGAGGTGAGCGCCCATCCAGCCGTCGCGGCGGTTCACGTGGTCGTTGTGCGCCCACAGCACCATTCGCGTACCGGGCTTCTCGTGGGCCAGGATCCAATCCACGTTCTCGGCCATGCTCGAGTCGCGCACGAGCGGTTCGGGCGCGTGGAGTCGCGCGCACTGGTCCACGATGCGTACGTTCTGGATCGCCCAGTCCGCTTCGGCGGGCGTCGTTGCGACCGCGAGCCTCGCGCGCTCCGCTTCGACGCGCTCGAGCAGCCGTCGGGTTGCCGCGATCGGCGATGGTGGGGCGGTCGTTCCGGGCGGCGCCGGGGTCGCGATGCTGCGGAAGCCGAGCGAGCGAACGCCATCGTGCGCCAGGCTGTCGTCCATCGCGACGCGGTACGTCGTGCCCCCGAACAGCCCGAAGCCGCGGGGGGCGCCGGGCTGCTCCAGCGCGAGGTCGATGGATCCGTCCCCCGACCAGGGTCGCCCGTCCACCTCGATTCCCAGCGAGTCGAACCATGCGCGACCGACGCCGACCAGCAACGCCCCGAAGTTGATGTTCGTCGTCCCGCGCGGGATATCGAGATCGATTGCGTAGCGTCGCCAGTCCCGCGTGCCGTCGATGTGCTGTGAGTGCATGTTGTCGTATACCGTCGCATTGCGTCCGGCGGAATCCGCCCGCATCCAGAGCCCGGCGAACCCCGGGGTCGCCACGTCCTGCGTTCGGATCCAGCCGCTGTAGCGGACGTGATGCCCGCCGAACTCGGCCGGCGGCAGCATCGAAGTCGCAGTTGCGAACGCGCCCGATCCGGCGGAGCGGGACTGGGATAGCTGGTGCATGCAGACTTGGAGGCTCTCGGCGGCGGCCGGGTCCACCTTCACGAGCGTGCGCCGGGCGATGGCCGCGGCGGTGTCCGGCGTCTGCATGTCGAAGCCCGTGAACTGGATGTGCCCGCGCCCGGAGGCGTTGAACGCGCGCATCCACTCGATCATGTCCAGCAGCTCATGCGTGTTCCAAGTCCAAAGATACATACCGTCGAGGAGCGCCCGGGGATCGCCACGTCCGGTGAGGACGTAGTCGTTCACGCGATAGGCCTCCGGCATGTTGGCCTCGATCGTAAACACTGTGAAGCCCATCTCGCTCGCGAGATAGCGGATGATGCGATGCTTCATGCGGAAGAACTCGCTCGTTCCATGCGTGCCCTCGCCGAGCGCCACGATGTGGGCCCGGCCGACGAGCGGCTTAAGGAACGCGAGGTCGCGCTGGTCGTCGCGCGCGTCACAGGTGTCAAACGCTTGCGCGGAGCGCTTCATCCACGAGACCACTGCCTCCGGCGCCGGCTGGGGTGGAGCGGGCGCCAACGGTGGGGGCTCTGGCGAGGCGAGCGCGGCCGGGAATAAGGCCGCGGCCAGTGCGAGCGTCAGCATCGCGCCGGAACTCGATGTCATGGTGACTCCTTCCCGATCTCGCTTGTGGCGCGTCCTCGGGAGAACCCGACCCAGGGGCGAACTTCGGACGCGCCGGGATTCGTTGTAGCTACATGACCGTTTTTCCGAAATGACTCTCGGAGATGCGGCATAAGGCAGCTCGCAGCGTCTGCCGCCAAGCGCCAAGCAGCGCGGGGACGGCGTCGGCCCGCCTTCCGCGGCAGGAATCGGATTCTAGCCCAACGCCACTCTTGCGGTTCCGGGGCGTCCTCGACGCGCAGTCAGCCAACTCCCCGGCAACGATGACCCTGGGATCCGCGCTCAAGGGACGAGTTTCGGTGAACACCGCAGGTTCAACAAAGAGGGGGTTGCGGCACGGAAGTCGTGCCATAAGGCCCTCGTTTCGACACGCTCACCGGTGGCGACTCCTGCGACAGCACACTAGTCGAGGGCTGCGAACCTCTGGGTGCGTTCTGCAGCAGCCTGTCTCAAGCGAACGAGGTAGATTCCCGGCGCGAGATGCCGGCCGAGATCCAGCGTCGTGGTATGGCGACCGGGTGCACCGACTAAGAACTCCCGCGTTGCGACCCGCCGGCCTGCGATGTCGACCACCTCGAGCGATGCCGCCGCGCCGCTCGTGAGCGAGAAGCTCAGCGTGAGTGCTCCCCCGCGCCAAGGGTTCGGGCGCACGGCGTCGAGCGCGAGCGCGAGGGCCCCCTGACGCGGGACTCCCACCACCGTCCCTCCGAGCTGGCCATTCGCCCGCACGCGCCCGGCGTAGATGTCGCCGTTCTGACTGCCTGTGCGCACGTCGGTCCACGTGATGATCGCGCCACCTGCACCATCTGCCATGAGCCGCGTGCCCGTCTGAACGCCTGCGACCGTGCACACGGCGCTGCCATCGGTGGGCCAGAGGGGATCCACCAGCCCGTTGCCCTCCACATGTTGCGCGTAGATGTCTGACTCAGAGGCGTTCGCGCGAAAATCGGCCCACGATGCGATCGCGCCGCCCGCACCGTCCTTAGCGATCGCTACACTCGACTGAGCGTTCGCGGCCGTGCACAGAGCGCGCCCATCGCCAGGCCATTGGGGATCCACGGCACCGTTGGCGAGCACGTGCTGAGCGTAGATGTCAGTGCTGGCTCCGCCGCGAGCGTCTTGCCAGCAAACGACCGCGCCATGCGCGCCATCCTCGACGATCGCCGGTAGTGACTGGTTGCCAATTGCCGTGCACAAGGCCCGTCCGTCCATGGGCCATCCGCCGTCCACGGTTCCGGCTACGAGGAGGTGCTGCGCATAGATGTCAATGTTCGTGGCGCCTGAGCGGCCGTCCTGCCACGTGACGATAGCGCCGCCCGCACGGTCTGTGTCGATCGCCGGATTCTGCTGGGCACCCGTGGCGGTGCACAGAGCACGGCCATCGGTAGGCCATGCCGGATCGACCGCGCCGCTCGCCAGAATGCGCTGTGCGTAGATATCGTCGTTGCCTGCTCCGCCACGCTGGTCGTACCAGGTCACGATTGCGCTCCCTGACGCGCTCGCGACAATTCGGGGACGCTGCTGCACGCCCGTAGCAGTGCACAGGGCACGGCCATCGGTAGGCCACACAGGATCGACCGCGCCGCCCGCTTGCAGGTGTTGTGCGTAGATGTCGTCGGTCCCGGTGCCGCCGCGTTGGTCCTGCCACGTCACGATGGCGCCGCCGGCGCCGTCTGCCACTGCCACTGGAGTCAGTTGGTTGTTCGCTGCGTTACACAAGGCACGCCCATCAATTGGCCAGCCAGGATCCACGACGCCGCTCGCCAACACGTGCTGGCCATAGATGTCATAGATCGAACTGTTGCGGGCGTCCTGCCAGACAATGATGGCACCGCCTGCGCCGTCCGGGACAATCGAGCAGTTGGTTTGATTGCTGACGGCGGTGCAGATCGGGCTCCCATTGGCAGGCCATGCTGGATCCACTACGCCGCTTGCGAGCACGTGCTGAGCGTAGATGTCACCTGCTGCGCCGCGATTGTCAGTCCACGCGATGATGGCGCCACCAGCGCCATCCGAGACGAGAGACGCACCGAGTTGTTGGTTGGCGGCGGTGCACACCGGGACATTGACGAGCGAGCTGGTTGGCCAATCCGCACGGGCTAAGCGAGGGCCCAAGACCAATAATGCGAGGAGAGCGCTCGCGCGGCGCATGCGGGGCAGGACGGTGAGCATGGAGTGTCTCCGGCGTGAGCCCGGTCAGGCTTCTATGCTACTGCACCACCCAACAGCGCACCGCATGGATTCTGAGGTTCGATTCCCGTCCCGCCGGTCGGGTGCGTTTCGAGCCCCGAGAGAGCGCGGCCGAGTCGGACGGGTGCGGCCAGCCAACTTTCTGGCTAGACCAAAGCACGCCTCCTGTGCGGTGCCGATCGGATAGGACGGCGCGGAATTCGTGCCGAGCGGTCGATCCAAAAGGAGGTCCTTCGGGCACACCTTCGCGAAGGGTCGAATTCGCCGACTTGTCGGCCTTCAGGAAGCGGAATCCAGAAGTCCCTTTCGGCACGGCCTAGAATCCAAGGCGGGAACTCAGCGGGCGCCGCGCATCGCACCCGTCCCGGAGAGTCATCGCGGACTGCACTGTTTGAGCCTTGTCCTACTTAGACAAGAGTGGCTTAAGCGTCAGCGGAAGGTCCTCCAGACCCTGCAGGAGGTGGGGCTGGCGAGACGCCACCACCACCCAACCCTGTTCCCCAGTGACCAGCAAGATCCGTCACGTGAACCATAATTGGCCGCGTCGAGGATGACGCCTTGCCGACGAGAATGCAGTGCCTAGTCGGAAGCGTCGAGATTGTCTGAGCGTACTCCTCGCCCATGTAATTCCGGAGAAAGTCAAGCCCGGTCTGGTCGAATGACTGCATCGCAAACACTGTGTTGCACTGATTAAGCATCGTCTTTGTGACGTTTGCTGTGCGCTGCGAGATGATTAGCGCCCCCAGTCCAAACTTTCTTCCCTGAAGAAGTACTCGCGCTGTCCTGTTCACTTGCTGCTTATCCCCTTCCATCGCAACCTGATTCCATTCTGGAATGAGCGAGTGTGCCTCTTCTAGCACAACCCATACTTTGGCGGGCACATCCACGCCTGCCTGTAAGTGCGTCTCTGCGTTTAGCTTTGCGAATACTGCCGACACAAAATCCGCGGTTGCGCGAGGAAAGCTGTCCTGGACATTGGCAAACTGGTAGATGCCTATCGCCGAGGCCGGATCGTTCAACCACGGGCCCACGTCGTTTGCTGTGGGTATGGCTCGAGGATTGAGCGCCTGCAGGTATTCCCAGTGCTGACGTGTAACATCGAGTACCAGAACCTTGATTCCCAGTCGGGCGACATGCTCAATCAACTTGAACGCTAGCCATGACTTGCCGCTTCCCGTCACGCCGAGAATCGCGGCATTGTGCGTTACGAGGTCCGGGAGTCCCACGTGAACCGGGAAATTAGAGTTTGGAACTTGCCCGATGACCGCGCGGTCGCCTTCAACGTGGAGCCCGTCCGGAAAGTCTGCGGCGCGTGCTCGAAACACAAGCTCGTTCGCGTGTGGAACCCACGTGATTGGCTCGAACCGACGAGCCTCCGCCTGCCAGACTCCGAGCTGCTGGGCTGTCACCACGACACTACGGCACGACTCCTCGCCCACCTCTCTGCGCTCATCAACTTCACCACCCGTGATCTGGTAGTAGCCACGCACTGAATCCTCGCGTCGGAGCCAGACCCACAGGAGTTCGCCCTGCTCCAGAGGGCAAGGCGCCGCCACCCTCGTCCGGATGGAGAGAATGTCCGTTCGAGCCTCAACCACACCTACGAATTGTGGTGTATCCCCCCCTTGGTGACTCGCGAGAAGCTCCACTCGGAGCAGCGTCTCGCCTCCCTCATGGGAACGCAGCCACGCGCCTGACCGATCGTCAAGTACGACTTGCGCACGCCGCACGCCCGTGAGCGCATGATTCGCGACTACCGACCCCTCCACCAGCGCCACTCCTTCCGCTGACCGGATGCGGACTCGCGCCCCCACATCTACTTCAGACGCATGATCCATCGACACATTCACCACACCAGGCTCAATCATTCCAAGAACCCGGCCAAGTTCCGCGGTCTCTCCCGCAGACATGGGATATAGCACCCGATCAAGCGCCACGCCCACCTTGCTCGCGTCAAACGCAAGAAAGAGTCCCCAGTAGACGAGCAGCGCCGTACTCCGTGTCCCATCTATGCCGAATTCGTGAACTACCCCCCAGAGGAAGAATGCGGAGAACAGCGCCTGCGGGCGGCCGATCATTCGATTGAACGCGGACATGGCATTGACGAGCCCGGCTCGACTCTCCAGTTGGCCGCCGGCGCGTGTATACATGAGCCAGTAGCTTGACGCGACTAGATAGGCACAAGTGAAGAAGAACACCCACCACAGAATGGTCCGGTCAGTCGGCGCCACTGCGACGAGCGACACCGCACCGCCGATGGCATTCAGAAAGACATCGGCGTCCCGCGAGTAAAAGGGCTGGTCGACGAGCGCCGCCAGAAGCAGCATCAAGACACCCGCGTTGAACCAAAATTCCACAATGATGAACCTAAAGCTTCCGGTACCAATCCTTCCGGCAACGAGTAGCAGGCCGATGAATACGACCAGCGACAACAGCCGGCTTCGGAGCTTCATTCCACCCTCCGCGGGCACGGCGCCTGAGGCGAGCGAGAGACGAGGACAATGGACCCCCGCGTGGCTTCGTCGCGCATGGGGTACTCCAGAATGGTTACGGTGGCTACGACATCTCAACGCCCTTTCAAGTCCCCAGCCGACCATCGTAGAGCACTGGCACGCAGCGACTCAACGGGGCCATCCCTTTGAGGCGCATCGCATTGTGTTGCCACGGCATCCCTAGGCTCGGTCGCCAAGAATTACCGTGATTTCGCACGGACCCGATTGGGAAACCGCTGCGCTATCCGTCCGAGTTACGGGGCCATACGGGACTCGATTGGCGGGATCGCTCGAGTGATCAAGGCAAGTAATGGTGGTCGACGCGGCCGCTGCTCAAGTGCTCGTTAGCAGCGCGACTCTAGTACGCAAGGACACTCAGAGGCGACCGGTCATCGCGTGCTGTCCGCCGACCCCCAGAAGTGCCCGAACTTGGCCCACCACGCTCCCACGATGTCGCGCGTGGAACTCTCGGGCTGATCGTAGAACTTCAGGTATTCGCCATTGGTCCGCGCCAGGATGCGCTCGTCCTGCGTCGCGAGGAGAAGAGCTTCCTGGACCCGCTCGCGCACGAAAGGAGTCGGATCGGCCATACGTTCGACGAGCACCGGCACGACCCCGGGACCCAGCTGTCCCAATCTCTCTGATGCGCTCCAGAAGACGAGTTCAACTTCGGAGCACCCGCCAATCGAGTAGAATGACGTGTCGGCCAGCCTGCCGACGTAGAACGAGAGCGTATCTGGGTTGATCTCAAGCTCGCTCGGGTCGAAAGGACGCACGATAGGGATCGGCTTTGGTATGCCACGCGCCAACACGCTGTCGGCATAGCCTCGCGCCCGGCTCATCTCGGCACGCTGCGCTGCACCTCCTGGGCGATCCACCCATCGACTAAACGCCACCGTTCCTCGAGGGGTTCTGACGCTGTCGCGAAGCACTCGTCTTCGGATCAGCGAAGCCGCCAGCTCTACGATCCGTGCGGCCCGCCTCCTGCCTGTCGAGCCCGAAGGCCTGCCGACGACCCACACATCTGGATACTTCCGCGTCACGGCCGATGCCTCACGGTACATCTGCCCAAGTTGCGCGGGCACGAACGCGTCGTTGTTCGGAACGTCAGGATGCCTGGAGAGCACAACCTGGAACGACTTTGGTAGCTGCGAGCGCAGGGTTTCAAAGGCATCCTCGTCGAACAGCACAAGCACCGCCGTGCTGTCGGGATGGCCTGTGGACATGATCCTCGTGGCCAGTCCGCGCCAGGGCTCCTCGCCCGCAAGAGCCGGCCCGAGCCCGCACGTGCTGATCGCAAGCAACACGATTGCGAGCCGGCCCATGATTCGAGTGCGCACTGGCATCCCTAAGTTATCGGCCCTTCCAAACGTCCTCTCCACGCTGCTGCGGCGCCGGGTTCAGGCATGGCGGGCGCCCCTCGACCGCTTCTTCTTCTGACAGCAAGGATGCAACCCATCGGCTGTCCTTTCAATGGCTTGGGATATCCGCTCGTGTTCGCTGATGGCGCGTCCCAATGGATCGCCCCGCTTGGGGACGTTCCAGCGGGAATGTTCGTTGGCGATTGTTCCGAGGGACCGACGTGACTCTGTTCGCTTCTAGCAGCGCTTCTCTGATCTCGATTCGGAGGGCCCTGCGCTATCCGTCTGACCTCCGGGGCCGAGAACAAGCCCAGTGTGGCTGCCAGCGAGGGTTATCGACTTTGGCCCCGAGAGACGACGCGCCGGCCCGCCTCGAACGGGGGCTGAACATGCTCGCCGGAGATCCACCGATGCGCGCAGCACACTCGCTGTACGCAGGTGTTACGCAGGCGGTACACGGGCAAGAGCACGCGCAGCAACACACTTAAGGGCGGAATCGTCGGGCGTCGCCCTGGTCGGTTGCCATAGCGGGAGCGTGGTCGTCCGCGTAGACACTCCGCACACACCGCGCGCACACTGTGTGCACACTGGGCGACACACTCCACGACACACGTGTCGTACGTGGCCCGAAAGCCGCGACAGGAGGCTTTGGTTAGCGCATCACGCAGCTCCCGAATCGCGCCCTTGACTGGACTCGCAGCTGCTCGAGCGACCATGGGGGGGATTCGGGATTGACGAGGCCCCGGCGCGCGGTAGGATTGCCAAGATGTGATCGCGCGAGACTTTCGCAGCGGCATCTCAGGGGGGACGCCTCTGCAGTCTGCGAACTGGAGGTATTTCCTGTGGCCCGGCCCGCGGATCCTGATGACGAAAGCCTCCCCGCGAAGAACTATGTCTTCCCGGACCCGTTCGGCCCGAACGCAATCCGACTGCGGGCTGAGATCTACCCAGGTGGCAACCTCTTCTGCCGACAGGGGCCTGGATGGGTGGTGGCCTTCGGAGTTGGGCTGTGCCGCGTGCCGCACACGCGGGGTCTCACCTACCTTCGCTACCTCCTTGAGCACCCAGACGTGGATGTCGCTGCCGGAGAGCTGCCTGCTCTCAGCGGGCTCGGCCCTGACCGGGCCAGCGAGTTTCCCGCCGAGCCACTGGTGAACGAAGCCGGAGACTCGTTCGGACAAGCTCCGGCCACGCTCGGTGACGCCGGGCCTACACTCGATGCTCGGGCCCGCTCGGAGTACGAGAAGCGGCTCCGCGCACTCAAGCGGGAGCGAGAGGAAGCGGAGGCGTCGCACGACCAAGGTCACCTGGAACGGATTGACGAGGAGACCGAGATGATCGGGCGGCAACTTACTGCCGCCTTTGGACTGCGGGGGCGGCCGCGCAAGTCGTGTGATACGAGCGAGCGTCAGCGAAAGGCGGTGCGCAAGTGCATCGCAGATTCGATTGCACTCCTTGACCGTGCGAATCCTGACCTGGGACGGCATCTAGGGATATCCATCAACACTGGCACGTTCTGCAGCTACCGTCCGCCGGCACCGACGGAATGGTCCTTCACCTACGTCGGAGGCCCCTGAGGCCGACCGCTACCCACGCGGTAGCACTGCTACCTGAGAAGTCGCGCAATTACCGGTGAGCCAAGCAACAATGGCCCGGCGGTGAGACGGACTTCTGGGCGCCCTCTGAGGGGCGCTCAAACAACCCCCGAGGGCACCTTCGCCGGGCCAGCTTCTCGGGGGTTCCTTTTTCCCACACATGGCCCGACGCGACTCGAACAACAAGAAGCTTGACCGGCCGCTCGCCTTGGCTGAGTCGGCTGACGGGATCCAGGTCGGTTTCGCAGCCGATGGCGCCACGAGGACCACGCCTGCGTCGGCTGGCCGGCCGATTCGAATCGGGCCGGACCGCCAAGCTCTCCTGCATCGCTTTGCTGGTTGCGCAGTTGCGGTCGTCATTCAGGCGCGCGGCCGGGCCCTGCGTGATCTCTCCCCTAGATCCAACCGTGAGGACTGGAGCGGGACGGGGCGGGGAAGGGGAAGGGGAAGGGGAAGGATAACCCCCCGATGAACCCTGCAACCGTGCAACCGCCCGACGGCTGCAGCCTAGCCGAGTACGCAGCGGCGAAGCAGTTGCCAGTCGAATTCCTGCGAGAGCTTGGCTTGAGCGACTCTAGCCCCAGAGGGCGCCCCGCAGTTCGCATCCCGTACTTGGACAGCGAGGGTGTCGAGACCGCCACGCGCTATCGGACCGCTCTCCACAAGTCTGCGGACGCCGACGGTCGCTTCCGATGGAAAGTCAGGTCGCGGCCCGTGCCCTACGGTTTGTGGCGCCTCGAGCGGGCCCGCGCCGCGGGATTCATTGTGCTCGTCGCAGGCGAGTCCGATGCCCAGACGCTGTGGTTCCACGGAATTCACGCGCTAGGACTGCCGGGAGCCAACACTTGGCGTGAGAGCTGGGCACCCTTCTTGGATGAGATCCCAACCCTCCTGATTGTTGTCGGGTCGGACGGCGACGACCTGTCGATGCCCAAGTGGTTGGCACGATCGGTCATTCGGCATCGTGCGCGGCTGATCACTTTGCGCGGAGCTAAAGATCCGTCGGCTCTCTACCTTCTTGCCCCGAGCGAATTCCGGATGGCCTGGCAATCAGCGATGGAATCAGCCACGGCCTGGAGCGATGTGCTGGCTTCCGAACAACGGGTCCACGAGGAGCGCGCCTTCTCCCAGTGCGCGGAACTCGCGGCAAGGAGCGACATCCTCGCGCATTTCGAGATCGTTCTCGCCGAAGCCGGGGTCACCGGCGAGTCTCGCTCCGCGAAGCTGCTGTACCTCTGCGTTGTGAGCCGATTCTTGGAGCGGCCGGTCTCACTGGCGGTCAAAGGTCCCTCTGCGGCCGGCAAGTCCTATCTCGTCGAGCGCGTGCTCGACTTCTTCCCGGGAAGCGCCTACTACGCACTCTCGGCGATGTCCGAACTGGCGCTCGCCTACTCACAGGAGCCCCTAAGGCATCGCTTCCTGGTTCTCTACGAAGCGGTCGCCCTGCGCAAGGAGTTCGCGGCCTACTTGTTGCGCTCTCTTCTCAGTGAGGCGCGGGTCCGCTACGAGACAGTCGAGAAGACCACGAATGGCCTCGAGGCCCGTCTGATCGAGCGCGAAGGCCCAACCGGCCTGATCGTTACGACCACCGCGATCGGGCTCCACCCGGAGAATGAAACGCGACTGTTCTCTGTCCAGGTTTCCGACTCGTCGCAGCAGACGCACGACATCATGCTCAGGACCGCGCACGAGGACCGCAGCGCTGTCGACTTCAGCGACTGGCATGCACTGCAGGAATGGCTCGAGCATGCCGAGCACCGCGTCACGATTCCGTATGGACGCAGACTGGCCGAACTCATTCCACCACGGGCCGTGCGACTGCGGCGCGATTTCCCAGCGATCCTGAGCTTGATACGGGCTCACGCGATCCTCCACCAGCGCTCGCGCGCCCGGAATCAAGCCGGAAGCATCATTGCCGCATTGGACGACTATGCAGCGGTGCGCGCGCTCACTGTCGATCTGATATCCGAGGGTGTCGGGGCACTCGTTCGGGGGACTCTGCGTGAGACGGTCGCCGCCGTGTCAGCCCTGATCGATCGGGGCACCTCTGAGCCCACGATCCTCGCGGTGGCAAGTCAGCTCAAGCTCGACAAGTCGGCGGCCTCGCGCCGCGTCCGCGCCGCGCAGGATGCGGGCTATCTCAAGAACCTCGAGGAACGCCGCGGGATGCCCGCGCGTCTAGCCCTGGGCGAACCCCTTCCCGGCGACCTCGAGCTGTTGCCGCTCTCCGAGCAGCTCGTCCTCGGTGGCGGTTGCACGGTTGCAGTCGATTCGGGGGAGAAGTGCCCCTCCGTCAGGGCGGATCCGGGGGGCGAAGCCACAGACGGAGCCGAGGAGAGGCTGCATGAGAGCTGGGAGCCGGCCACAGAGTCGAGCGGGCGTTCGGAAAGGCTGCGGGGGGATTCTGCGACGCCTTTGGGTGGTCCCGACGAAGCTGCAGGCGGGAGGCGGCCATGAACGCCGCGCTCTATTTCCGTGTCTCGACCACGGACCAGGACACGGAGTCCCAGGGACGTGAGGTGCGCGCGTTTGTCGCCACTCGCTCGTGGACCGTGGTTGAGACCTACGAGGACCTGGGGGTCTCCGGAGCCCGTGCCAGCCGGCCGGCACTGGATCAACTTCGCAAAGACGCCTGGCATGGGCGATTCGACGTGGTCGTCGTCTGGGACCTGTCGCGCATCGCCCGGAGCACGCTAAATGCCCTCAAGCTGCTACAGGAGTTCGAGCAGATGAAGGTCCGCCTGGTCGCCGTCAAGCAGACCTTCGATACCGATACTCCGCTCGGCAAGGCGTTCTTCACGCTCGCGGCCATGTTCGCCGAACTTGAGCGCTCCATTCTGATCGAGCGTGTGCGCGCCGGAATGGCGCGCGCCCGCGCCGAGGGCAAACGGATCGGGCGGCCGGAGCGTCGAGTCGACCTCGCACGCCTTGCGCGCCTCCGCGCCGAGGGGCGCTCCATCCGTCAGATCGGGCGCGACCTCGCGGTTCCCAGCTCGACTGTCGCGAAGCGACTGAAGCTGTTAGCAGGCCAGCTCGAGACTGCGCCCTCCGAGCGAGGTGGCGATGGAGCCTGACCACCAGCCCGTCCGAACGCAGCGGGAGAGCCTGCTCTTACTTCCGGAAGTCGCGGAGCTGCTCCGCGTGGACGAGCGCACCGTGCGCCGCTGGATCGTACAGAAAGGGTTGCCTTGCATCCGTTTGGGGACGCGCCTACGGTTCTCGCAGCGCAATGTCCTCCGATGGGTTTCGGCGAGAGAGGAGGGCAAGTAGGTGCCGAAACGATTGAAGGGCATGTTCAAACGCGGGAGGAGCTATTACCTGCGTATCCGCGAGAACTACGGCGACCGCTGGGTCTCGCTGGGCTCTGACTACGAGAAGGCGTGTCAGCGGTTCCGGGAGGTCAAGACGGGGAAGGCTCCCGTCAACCGGCTCACGGTGGAGAAGGCCGCCGAGCGGTGGCTCGAGACCTACATTCCGACGAAGCGGAGCGGAAAGGGTCCCGAACTCGCGCGGCGAAGGGTGGCGATGTACCTGGTGCCGTATTTCAAATACAAGCCACTCGCCTCGGTGACGGCGGACGACCTCAGGCGTTACCGGCTGCAACTCGAGCAGAAGCCGATCTCGACGCAGACGGTGGCGCACATTCTGTCAGATGCTCGCTGCTTCTACTTCTGGTGCGAGGACGCGGGACTGATTCTGAAGGCACCGGTCCCGCGGGGGCTGCTCCCGAAGATCCAGGAGCGGCCGCCGGATCACCTCACGGGGGAGGAGGAGCAGGCGGTGCTGTCAGTCCCCGAGCCGTACGGGTTCATCGTGAGACTGGGGCTTGCAACCGGCCTCCGCTGGGGCGAGATGGTGCGGGCCCAGGCAAGCGACGTGCAGAACGGGATGCTGGTAGTGAGTCACACCAAGTCGTGGAAGGTGCGGCGCGTGCCGCTCCCGCCCGACTTGCTGGACAAACTCAAGAACCGGGTGGGCAGGTTGATTCCGCTCCGCAACGCGCAGGGATTCGCGCAGCAGGTGCGCAAGTACTCAGGGGTCGAGAGATTCCATGCGCATCAGCTGAGGCACACGTTCGCGACTCGCTGGGCCGAGAAGGGTGGGAACGTGGCGGATCTGCAGCTGGTACTCGGTCACTCGTCGATCGTCGTGACTCAGAGGTACGCACGGCTCACCGACGAGCACGTGCGCGCGGAAGCAGAGCGAATCCGGGACATTCGGTAGCAGATTCGGTAGCTGAGAGCACCGATCCACTTGCACCCACCGCTGTAACTCGTGTAGAAACGCCAGCGGAGAGGTGGCCGAGTGGCTGAAGGTGGCGGTCTCGAAAACCGTTATACCCGTAAGGGTATCGAGGGTTCGAATCCCTCCCTCTCCGCCAGCTCTTCCGCCACGCACTCACGCCGCGGATCCACCCACTCCCTGCGCCCCTGCCGGCTCCTCCCGCATCACCATGTACGTGATTCTCCCGCCGCCCAGGTCGACGATCGCGTGCAGCACCATGCCCGGGAGGAGCGAGCCGGTCACCAGCGCCAGCAGGCCCATCCCGACGCCGGCGTAGAACGCGCGCACGCCGAACTGCCGGCCCTGGTACGAGTGCGCGAGCCCGAACACCACCATGCTCACGCCCGCCGCTCCCCACAGCCCGAGCCAGTGCTGCAGCACCCATACCAGGTAGCCGCGGTAGAGCAGCTCCTCGCAGAGGCCGGCGGTGATGCAGAGGGGCATGAACAACCGGTACTCGCGGGGGGTGTGCGGAACCAGCCCGCGCAGGGGCTTCAGCGTTTCGCGCAGCTTCGCGAGTGTCTTGGGGCTCCTCGCGATCGCGCTGCCCTGCTGCACCACGAGCACGACGTACGCCACCGGGAGCGCGAGTCCGAGCCACAGCCGCCACCCGTGCGGCATGCGTAGGAACAGCACCGACAGCGGTCGCCCAAAGTGCACCATCACGGCCACCACGGCGGCGGCGAAGAACCACTCCTCGAAGAAAGTCCGCACGTACGTGCGCGAGCGGGCATTCGCGTCGCCGGCGTCCACGGCGCGCACGTGGCGCGGCCACAGGTAGAAGTACTCGGCAAGCGGCCACACCGCGGAGAACAGTACGACGAGAGCGATGTCGAGCACGCCAGGCATTGGGCACCTCCTGTGGAGAGGAGTTGTTCAGGGCGCTGCGATTATTCAGAGTATCTTGAACAATCGCGCCGGTTGTCAAGAGGCCTCCCGCCGGCTAGAATCAGGCGCTCATGCCACCTGCCCGAACCACCGCCCGGCCCCGCGCAGCGCGCACCCGGGGTCCCAGCTCGGCCGCCGAACGCCGCCGCGTCACGCAGGAGCTGCGCGCGCTCGCGCACCCGCTCCGGCTCCGTCTGCTCGAACACTTCGCGCAGCCGCGCACGACCATGCAGGTGGCGGCGCTCATGGGGGAGCCGCCGACGCGGCTCTACCATCACGTCAACGCGCTCGTGCGGGCGGGGATTCTGAAACTCGAGAGCACGAAGCAGGTGCGCGGCACGACCGAGAAGTATTTTGCGCTGACCAAGCACCGCATCGGTGTGGCAACGAGCGGCGACACCACGCCGCGTTCGCGCGCTGCGCTCCGTGGCCTCGCCACGATGGTGTTCGACGAGGCGCGCGCCGAGCTGCTGGCGGCGATCGCCGATGCGGCCGCCTTCAAGAAGGGTACGCCGCCGCTTGCCTTCCGTATGCTGTTGAAGGTCCCAGCCTCGCACCAGAAGCGCGTCCGCGACCGCATCGTGGCCACCATCAAGGCGATCCAGCAGGACCTGAAGGGCTCTGACAAGAAGTCGGCGGAAAGCTGGGCGCTCACGTTGGGCTACGCGCCGACGCTGGCACGGAAACGGCCAGGATAGCCGGAGGCGGGTCCAGCCCTCCGCGTGAACTACCACTAACTAATACCTTCCAACCCACCCGACGCCTCCCTAGACTCATCGGGTTCGATGCTCCGCCCTCGGACGCCGATCCCCCACGGGGAGGTCGCCTTGCCTGCATCGCGCCGGTTCGCCCACGCACTGGCTTTCGCCGCTGTCGCGACGATCGTGGCTGCCGGCCATGTCGCGGCCCAGACGCCGGTCATCTGCGGCCCGGATGAGCTGTTGAGCACGCAGGTGCTCTCCCCGGTCAACGATGTCCAGCGCCACGTCGAGGTCGCGGACTTGAACGGCGATGGCGTGATGGACTACGTCATCTCGACGCCGGGTGCACTCCTGATCGCCCTGGGCACCATGGCTGCGGACGGAACGGTGACGCACGCGCCGAGTTACGACTATGCGGGAATCCTGGGTGGCACCGGCACAGCGATCGCGGACTTCAATGGCGATGGTATCCAGGACATCGCCGTCGCATCCGACGATGGCCGTGTGTTCCTGTTTCGTGGGCTGGGCAGCAATGGTCACGGGAACGGTCAGTTCGTCCAGTACCAGACGATCGACATCAGCAGCTGCTGGGACGTGGCCGCGGGCGACATCAATGGAGACGGCATCACCGACCTGGTGGTTTCGGTCCGTGGGGCGGGAATCCTGCCGTTGATCGGCCAGAGCACGGGCGGCGTTCCCAACGGGCAGTTCGTGGCAGGGGACGTCGTGGCCACGGCGGGTTCGCCCAAGGGCATCGTGCTCACGGACGTGGACCACGATGGAGTGCTCGATGTGGTCGCCTCGAACGAGAATCCGACGGTCGCGGTATTGCGCGGGTTGTCGGTGGGTGGTGTGCCCAACGGGCACTTCGCTCTCGCGACCATCGTGCAGATGGCCGGCACCACGTTCGATGTGGCCGTGGCGGATTTCAACGGCGACGGCTATCCCGATATCGCGAGCGCCAACTACACCGACCAGAGCATCTCGGTCGCTCTGGGCGGCCCGGGTCTCACGTTCACGGTAGGGCAGAAGCACGCTGTCCCAGGCAATCCACTCGGTATCGCGGCGGCAGACTTCAACAACGATGGCCGCCCCGACCTCGTGGCGGCGGCGTCCGCCAGCGGAACTTCCTTCACCTACCTGCAGAACTGGGGCGCCAGCGCGCAGGCACCCGATGGCTTCATCTCCTACGTGAGTTACGGCAGCGCGCGGACGAGCTACGGCATCACGGTGTCTGACGTGAACCGCGACGGCTTGCCGGACGTGATCGTACCGGGCGTCAACGAGACCACCATCTTCACGGCGTTCGACCGCTGTACTCGTGCCCGTCCGTTGCTCGTCACGAACATCGCCGGCCAGGGCTCGGTTCAGCGCTCGCCCGATCAACCGGACTACGACGTGGGCCAGGTGGTGCAACTCACCGCGGTGCCGGGGCCGCACTACTTGTTCCAGGGCTGGTCGGGCGACCTCAGCGGCAATGCCAATCCGACCTCCATCACCATGGACGTGAGCCATGCCGTGCTGGCCACGTTCGTCCCGATCCAGCACACGCTCACCATCACCACCTCGGGCGCGGGGGCGGGCTCGGTGACACGCGACCCGGACCGACCCACATACGACGAGGCCAGCACCGTGCGGCTGACGGCGGTGCCTGCCTTCGGCAATCTCTTCACGGGTTGGTCGGGAGGTGCCGCAGGCACCGACAACCCGATCGACGTGGTGATGTCCGTGGACAAGACGATCACGGCGGCGTTCGAGCCCGACACGACGATCCTCCCGCACTTCGTGTCGATCACCGACGTCCCGCTCGACCAGGGCGGCAAGGTGAAGCTCCGCTGGAACGCCAGCACGCTCGAAGCGCCCGGCAGCGACCCGCAGAATCTCGTCACCCAGTACTTCATCTGGCGCGAGATCCCGCAGGCGGCGTTCGCGCTCGCGCAGGCCGCCGGCGCCCGGCCGGATGGCGCGGGCAGTTCGATCCACCACACGCGCACCGCCACCGCGGACTACTTCTGGGAGTTCGTCGTCTCGCTTCCGGCGAGTCGCTTCACCGGCTACAGCTACACCGCCGCGACGACCAACGACTCCACCGAGTTCGGCAATCCGCGCACGGCGTTCATGGTGCAGGCGCGAAACGCCGCCGCCACGCGCTGGTGGGACTCTCCGCCCGACAGCGGCTACTCGGTGGACAACCCCTCACCGACAACGCCCGGACCGTTCGTGGGGAACTTCGGCGGCACCACCAACCGTTTCCACTGGGGCCCGAGCCACGCGCCGGATCTGGCGAGCTACCGCATCTACAGTGGGACCACCCGTGACTTCACGCCCGGCCCGAGCAACTTGCGAGGCACGCCGACCGACACGATGTTCGTGGACACGTCGCCGGACGGGCCCTACTACAAGCTCGCGGCGGCCGACATCCACGGGAACCTGAGCCACTTCGTGCTGGTCTCGCCCGAAGGGCCGGTCGGGACGCTCGCGTCGCTGGTCACGGCGGAGGCTTCCGGCGGCCACATCAACCTGACCTGGTACCTGAGCCAGCCGGGCCTCGCCGCCACGCTCTACCGGAAGACATCCGACAGCGACTGGCGCATGCTCGCGTCGCTCTACGCGGACGGGCAGAGCTACATGCGCTACTCCGACGCCGACATCACGCTCGGCCAAACGTACGGCTACCGGCTCGGCATCCTGGAGGCGGGCGGCGAGTCGTTCTTCGCCGAGACCTGGGTGCTCGCTGAGGACGCGCACTTCGCGCTCGAGGGCGTGGCGCCGAACCCGGCCGTCGGCGGGCGGATGACCGTGCGTTTCACGCTCCCGAGCGATGCACCCGCCACGATCGAGCTGCTGGACGTGACGGGCCGCCGCGTCGACGCGCGCACGCTCTCGGGCCAGGCGGGGCGGCAATCGGTGGAGCTGGGCAGCGTCACGCGCATTCCGCCGGGGCTCTACTGGATCCGTCTCCGGCACGCCGGGCGCGAGGGTTCGACCCGCGCGGTGATGCTCCAGTAAGATGTGGCAAAGATGTGGCGCGCGCCGAGTGTAGGGCAAAACCCTACACGCCACGCTCCTCGCCGCCGGTCACGCGCGCGTCAATCCTGCGGCTCCTCTTGCTGCGCGGCCCGCGAATGGCTAGGCTGCGCGCGGATTTTCGCGGAGAGGTGTCCGAGTGGTTGAAGGAGCACGATTGGAAATCGTGTAGGCGCTAATACCGCCTCGAGGGTTCGAATCCCTCTCTCTCCGCCAGATTCGGGCGGCACGGAAGGCGTCCGGCCGCCACCTCGAGCGTGGGACACATTCAGGAGTGGCCCCGGCGGCGCCGCGGGCTTAGAATCCGGACTGGTCCCCTCGACGCGAGGTCAGGTCCACGCTCACCGGAGAACAGCCAATGGAACGCACGACGGCGCAGCGAAAGGCCATTCACCAGGTGCTCGAAGCATCCGGCCGGCCGCTGAGTCCCCCCGAGATCTTCAACGCAGCGCGATCCCACGCACCGGGCCTCGGCATGGCCACGGTGTACCGCACCATCAAGCGGCTCCTCGACGAGGGCAACATCTCGCAGGTCGAGCTGCCGGGTGAGGCGCCGCGCTACGAGGTCTCGGGTATGCGGCACCACCACCACTTCCGCTGCAATGCCTGCAACCGGGTGTACGACCTGGTCGGGTGCAGCAGCGAGTTCAAGGAGTGGACGCCCAAGGGCTTCGCGCTCGAGAGCCACGAGCTCTACCTCTTCGGACGTTGCGAGGCGTGCGCCTCGGCGTAGCGCCCAACGCTTGACCGACCCGCGCGGCCTGCTAGTATCCGCCGCGCTCGTTGCCTGTCGCCGGCCGCGCCTCCCGCGCGCGGACCGCGGGCGCGAGTCTCATTCTCATATGGGGTGGGGATGTAGCTCAGTTGGGAGAGCGCCTCGTTCGCAACGAGGAGGTCGTCGGTTCGATCCCGATCATCTCCACCATTCCCTTGGGTTTGGGCCAGGCCCAGCGCAACCCGGACTTGTGAACCCCGTCAGGACCGGAAGGTAGCAGCGGTAAGCAAATCTCCGCGTGTGCCGCTGGACCACCTGGCCCTTTATTCTGCGGCACCGCATTCACGCGGCATCCCGACCGCGGCAACGCCGCCAGGGCGGCGACGCCGCTCACGGCACGGTTCCCGGGGTCACATGTCCCATCGCGCGCTCACGCTCAAGTACCGGCCGCAGGTCTTCGCCGACCTGGTGGGGCAGGACCACGTCACGCGCGTGCTCACGGCCGCGCTCGAGTCGGGTCGCGTCGCGCAGGCGTTCCTGTTCACGGGCGCGCGCGGCGTGGGGAAGACGACGAGCGCGCGCATCCTCGCCAAGGCTCTCAACTGCGAGCAGCGTGCGGCGGCGGCCGCGAAGGGCAAGGCCGGCGCCGAGCCGTGCGGAGTCTGCACGAGCTGCACCGAGATCGCGGCGGGCGTTTCCCTCGATGTGCTGGAGATCGACGGCGCGAGCAACCGCGGCATCGCCGACGTCCAGCAGCTGCGTGAGAGCGTGCGCTTCACGCCGACCGGCGGGCGGCACCGGATCATCATCATCGACGAGGTGCACCAGCTCTCGAGCGACGCGTTCGCGGCGCTCCTGAAAACGCTCGAGGAACCGCCACCGCATCTCGTCTTCATCTTCGCGACGACCGACCCGCAGAAGCTCCCGGACACGATCCGCTCGCGCACGCAGCGGTTCGACTTCGCGCGCGTCCCGATCCGCCGCGTGGCGGACCGGCTGCTGGAGATCCAGAAGCGCGAGGCCGGCGACGCCGCCGAGGGCGTGAAGTTCGAGCTCACCGACGGCGCAGCGCTCCTGATCGCCCATAAGGGCGAGGGCTCGATGCGCGACGCGGTCTCGGCGCTCGACCAGGTGGTGTCGGCGGGCGAGACGCACGTGGATGAGGCGCTCGTGCGGCGCGTGCTCGGCATCCCGGACCATGAGGCCTACTTCCTCATCGCCGCCGCTGTGCTGGCGCACGACCCGCAAGCCACGCTGCAGCAGCTCCACGCCGCGTTCGAGAAGGGCGCGGACGCGCGCGAGCTGGCGGAGGGGCTGGCCGAGCACTTCCGGAACGTGCTCGTGTTGAAGGTGGATCCCGAGCGCGGGCACGACCTGGTGGCGGCGAGCAACGAAGACCTCGCGCGGCTGAAGAAGCAGGGCGAGGGCTGGGCCGACGGCGATCTCCTGCGGCTCATGCGGCTCGCCGCCGAGTGCCAGTGGCCGATGCGCGATTCCCCGCAGCCGCTCGTCCACCTGGAGGCCGCAGTCCTACAGATGGCCACGCTCGAGCCGGCCGAATCGGTCGCCGCGTTGATCGAGCGCCTGGAGTCGCTCGAGCGGAAACTCTCGGGCGGTGCTGCCCTCCCGGCGGTCGGCGGCGGAGCGGCTTCTCGAGGCTCCACGCCCGTGACCGCACGCACGCACGGCTTCGCAACCCCCGCGCCGGCCGGGCCGCCCGCGACGCCCGCCGCCCCGGCGGTCACGCCCGCGCCCGGTTTCACGCCGCCCCGCGCGAGCGGCTCCGCGCCGCTCGAGCCGCGCGCCGGCCAGCCGCTCGTCACGACGGCCTCGGTGACCACGCCCGCCACGGAGACGACCGCCACCGCCATTTCCACGGCGATCGCGGAGGAGCCCGAGTTGGACGACGCCATCCAAACCTCGTGGCAGGCCACGATCGCCGCCGTGAGCGGCCGGAAGCGGATGCTCGGCGCGTTTCTCGAGGAGACGCGGTTGGTCGGCGTGGCCGGCGGGACGCTGGTGCTGGCGATGGACGACCTTCACAGGTCGGTCGTGGATGCCACCGAGCATCGCGCGCTCGTCCAGGAGGAGCTCACGCGGGCGTTCGGCCGCCCGCTGCGCTTGAACTGCACGCCGGGCGCGGCCAACACGCCCGAGCGCCGCGCCGCGAAAGCGGATAGTCTCAAGCCGATCATCGATCGGGCCATGGAGGTATTCGACGGCGAGGTGATCGAACGCGGGGAGCGCGCGGACCGCTCCGGCCAGGGAGGAGAGCGCACCTCATGAAGAGCTTCGGCGACATGATGAAGCAGGCGCAGAAGATGCAGAAGCAGATGGGCGAGCTGCAGGAAAAGCTCGCGGGGGAGCGCTACGAGGCCACCGCCGGCGGCGGGCTCGTGAAGGCGGTGGTGGACGGGAAGCAGATGCTCAAGGAGTTGAAGCTCTCCGCCAAGGCGCTGGAGGAGAAGGACGTCACGCTCCTCGAGGACCTGGTGATCACGGCGATCGGCGAGGCGCAGCGCACGTCGCAGGAGAAGATGGCCGAGGCCTACTCCAAGGTCACCGGCGGCTTCAACCTGCCGTTCTGATCGAACCCGCGCCCCCGTGTACAGCTCGAAGTACCTCGAACTTCTGATCGCGGAGCTGGAGAAGCTCCCCAGCATCGGCACGAAGAGCGCCCAGCGCCTGGCGCTGCATCTGCTGCGCGTCCCGAAGGAGGATGCGCTGCGCCTCGCCGAGGCGATCCGCGACGTGCGCGAGCGCGTGGGCTTCTGCACCACGTGCGGGAACTTCTCCGAGACCGATCCGTGCGCCCTGTGCGCGGATCCGCGCCGCGATCCCAAGGTGCTCTGCGTCGTCGAGCAGCCGGTCGACGTGCTGGCGTTCGAGCGCACCGGGCAGTTCTCGGGCCGCTATCACGTGCTGGGTGGCGCGCTCTCGCCGCTCGAAGGAACGAGCCCCGAACAGCTCCGCATCCGCGAACTCTTGAGCCGGCTGCGGGGCGGTGAAGTCAAAGAAGTCATCCTCGCCACGAATCCCAACGTCAACGGTGAGGCCACGGCGCTCTACCTGTCGCGGCTCCTGTCCACGCTCGGCGTGCGCGTCACGCGCATCGCGCGCGGGGTCCCCATGGGTTCCGACCTCGAGTACTCCGACCAGGTCACGCTGGCGCGGGCGCTCGAGGGCCGTCGCGACGTCGAGTAGTCATGGCCCACACCGTTCTCGACACCCTCGTCGCGTTCGCCGTCCCGCTGCTGGTGATCATGAACGCGTTCTTCGTTTCCATCGAGTTCGCGCTCGTGTCCGTGCGCTGGACACGCATCGAGCAGTTGGTCGAGCAGGGCAGGCCGGGCGCCAAGCTGGCCGCGGGGCTGGTCGAGAACCTGATCGACTCGCTGGCCGCGACCCAGCTCGGCATCACGTTCGCGAGCCTGGCGCTCGGCTGGGTGGGCGAGCCCACGATCGGCCACGCGCTGATGCCGTTCTTCGAGGGCCTGCCGATCCCGTGGAGCGCCGCGTTCGCGCACGGCACCGCGATCGCCGTCGCATTCCTGTGCATCACCTACCTGCACATGGTGCTGGGCGAGCTGCTGCCGCGCGCAATCGCGCTCCAGCACGCGGAGCGGATCGTGCTGCTGTTCGCGGCGCCGCTCCTGGCGTTCCGCGCGGTGACGCGGCCGCTGGTCGAGTTCATGCGCGGCTCGGGGGCGCTGGCGGTGCGGCTCTTCCGCGTCCCGGAGCCGCCCAAGGAGTCGCAGGTCCACTCGCCGGACGAGATCGACATGCTCATCAAGGAGGGCCAGGAGGCCGGCGTCATCCAGCCGGACGAAGCAAAATACGCGCGCGCCGTGTTCGAGCTCTCGGACAAGAAGGTGCGCGACGTCATGGTGCCGCGCGAGAAGGTGGTGGCGCTGTCCCGGAGTGCGAAACCGGAAGACATCCTCGAAACCGCCCGCATGAGCGCTCACACTCGCATGCCGGTCTGGGACGGCGAGCCGGACAACATCGTCGGCATCGTCAACACGAAGGACCTGTTCCACGTCTTCAGCCTGATGGGCCTCGTCATCCTCGAGGACGCGATGTACCCGGCGCTCTACATCGACCCGGAGCAGAACCTGGGGCGCGCGCTCAACATGTTCCGGCGCGAGCGCCGGCACATGGCCGTGGTTCGAGGGACCGGGGGCCGCTTCCTCGGCGTCCTGACGCTGGAGGACATCCTCGAGGAGATCGTGGGCGAGATCGAGGACGAGCACGACTGAACCCGCAGCTACTGACCCGGCAATCGTTTCCAGCGCATGGGCCTCACGGCGTCCGGATCGGGTGGCCCGGGAAAGTTCGCTTGTTGAAAGAGGTTGCCGCGTGGTACCACTCCCGCTTGGGAACACGGACGTGCCACAGGGTTCCTACACCTCGGACGTCGCACAACCGCCGGAGCGCGGGGGAGCGCCATGCCGCAGTGGACTCTGTTTGAAAGTGACTTCAAGCTCATCGACGACGTACTCGACGAGTTGCTGCAGCGCACGAACGCGCTGTCGGCGCACCTGATCGACCGCTCGGGGCAGGTCATCACATCGGCGGGACGGGTGGACGACTTCGACGTGACGTCGTTCGCCAGCCTCGCGGCCGCGGATTTCACGGCCAACGCCGAGCTGGCCCAGCTGCTGGGCGAACCCACGGCGGACGCGGTCGTCAACGAGGGTCGCACCCGCTCGGTCTACTCGCGCCTGCTGGCGGACCGGGTCATCCTCTCGGTCGTATTCGACAAGCGGAGCACGCTCGGCATCGTGCGCACCCGCTCCCGGCGCGGCGCCGGCACGCTCGACAACGTGTTCCGCACGTTGTTCGAGAAGGTCGGGATCGGCGAGACGCAGGACCAGGCGTTCGAGGCAGCCCCGGATTTCGCGGCCGCGGCCAGTGACGAGGTCGACGCGCTGTTCGGCGAATAACCGGCCCGCGTTCGGAGGGGCAGCACTTTGGCGCTCATCAACCACCGGACGCACGAAATTCACTTCAAGATCGTGTATTACGGGCCCGGCCTGTGCGGGAAGACCACGAACTTGAAGTCCCTGCACGACCGTCTGCCGCCTGAACGCCGCGGGAAGATGATCTCCATCGCGACGGACCAGGAACGCACGCTGTTCTTCGACTTCCTGCCCATCGACCTGGGGCACGTGAACGGCTTCCTGACGCGCTTCCATCTCTACACGGTCCCGGGCCAGGTCTATTACCGGCTGTCGCGCCGCGCCGTGCTCCAGGGGGTCGACGGGCTCGTGTTCGTGGCCGACTCGCACCCGGCGCGCGAGGCTGCTAACCGCGAGTCATTGACGGACTTGAACGAACACCTCCGGACGCTGGGCGTGGTCGGGCCCGCGGCCGCCCGGATCCCCTGGGTGTTCCAGTGGAACAAGCGGGACGTGCCGGTGGCGGTCCCGATCGAGCGGCTGCGGAAGGCCCTCAACCCTCAAGGCTGGCCGGAGTTCGAAGCGGTGGCCTCCGAGAGTAAGGGGGTTTCCGAGACGCTTCGGGCCGCGTGCAAGGCGGTCCTGGCGCGGCTCGGGACGGGTCAGGCGGCGGCACCCGCGCCGGCCCACGCCACGCCGTCCGCGGCCGCTCCGGCCGCTCAGGCCGCGGCGCATGCCGGCGCTCCGGCGTCCGCACCCTCGCCGCTCGCCGGGCCGCACACGGGGCAGGCGGGTACAGCGCTCGCGACACCGCCGGCGCCGCGCCCGCTCGCGCCGCCTTCGCTCCCGAGCGCAGCTCCAGTGCCCGGCTCCGGCGCGCAATTCCTGCGTTCGCCGGCGTTTGCGCCCCGGCCGGCCGCGCCGCCCGCCATCGCGCCCGGCGCCCCTCCCTTGGCGAAGCCGCCGGCGCTCCCCACGACCGACCCCACGCGGCGCCCGTGAGGCGACTGGCCGTCTGGATCGCCACGGTCGGACCCGTGGGCAGGTTCCCGGTCGCGCCCGCCACGGTTGCGAGCGCGCTCGTCGCCGCGATCGCCTGGTTCACGCCGGTGCCCGCCCTGCCCGTGTTCCTCGCCTGCCTCGCCGTTAGCGCCGCGATCGCGATCTGGGCCGCGGGGGAGGCCGAGCACGTGCTCGGTCACGACGCCGGGCCGATCGTCATCGACGAGGTCATCGGGCAGACACTCACGCTCCTCTTCGCGCCGCACCGGGTGCTGGTGTTCGTGGCGGCGTTCTTTCTCTTCCGCCTGTTCGACATCTGGAAGCCGCTCGGGGCCTACCAGGCGCAGTCGCTCCCCGGCGGCTTCGGCGTCGTCACGGACGACGCGATCGCGGGTGTGACCGCGATGCTCGCGCTGCAAGCCCTGCTCTGGGTGCAGGGCCGGATGGGGTGGGGGCTGGTCTAGGAGCAAAGTCATCCTCACGGCCCAGAAATATCGCGCGTTTCGAGAATTCAATTGACGCGCCATCGGGCCAGGGTATCCGCGGCCCGCCGCCTTTGTGGAGCCTGCGCGCCAGCGCGCGTGGAGTGCGCGCTGACGACGAAGCGTCGCACGATCGCGGAATCTTCTCGTCACGGCTCATTGAACTCGCTCTCCGCGCAAACACGGGCGCCGCAACTGCCCGTGATAGGAATTGTCGCTGCCCCCGCGACCGTCCCCGTCGTGGAGACCCGTCATGGCGTCCATGGAATTGTTGCACCTCTCAGATTCTACCCTGCTCCAAGATTTCGCAGCGCTCACCGAGCAAGATCGCGCCACGACCGTCAGGATGCTGGCCTACCTCGGTGAGATCGACGCTCGCAAGCTCTACGCGCCGGCAGCTATCCGTCGCTGTTCCTGTACTGCGTGCACGAGCACCACATGTCCGGGGACATGGCATACAAGCGCATCCAGGCGGCGCGAGCGGCGCGGCGCCTCCCCGCCCTCTTCCCCGCGCTGACGGAGGGCCGACTGCACTTGACCGCCGTGGTGCTGCTGGGGCCACACCTGCGCCCGGGCACGGCCGATGAGCTGATCGCGGCAGCCACTCACAGAACCAAGGCTCAAGTAGAGCTGTTGCTGGCCGAGCGCTTCCCGAAGCCTGACCTCGCGACGCTCATCCGCGCGGTCGGTGCCCCCGCCGCCAGCGAGGCATCCGCCGAACGGGCGGTGCTTGGATCAGACTCGCCCGGATCGCCGGCTCGGATGCAGCAACTGGTTCCAGAACCAGTTGTCCCATTGCTCATGCCCGATCCGCCCACCTGCATGGGCCCAGTTTCGTCGCCGGTCGCGCCGCGCCCCAGGGTCGTCCCGTCGGCTCCCGGCCGGTTCACGCTGCAGCTCACCATGGGCCAGGAGACGCACGACCTGTTGCGCTACGCGCAGTCGCTGCTCGGTCACGCGGTGCCCTCCGGCGATGTCGAGGCGGTCCTGCAGCAGGCGCTCCGCGAGATGGTCGAGCGGCTCGAGAAGCAGAAATTCGGTGCCGCCGTCCGCCCGGGGCCGCGACGTGGTGGCCGCAGCACGCGCTACGTCCCCGCCGAGGTCCAGCGCGCCGTCTGGAAGCGCGACCACGGCCGATGCACGTTCGTGAGCGAGACGGGGAAGCGCTGCGACGAGCGCACGCGAGTGGAGTACGACCACGTCCACCCGGTCGCGCGTGGGGGGGAATCAACTACCGAGAACGTGCGGCTGCGGTGAAGAGCGCATCACCAGTACGCCGCCGAGTGCACGTTCGGAGCAGAGTTCATGCGCGCAAAGCTCCAGCAGGCTTGGGGGCGTGCCAACGGACCTGGCGAACACGACGTGATGACGCTGTCGGGCGGTTCGCTGGCATCACAGGGAGCGCCACACTCCAGCGGGAAGAGCCGGACAGGTCGCCTGGCAGCCCTGCGTCCGGCAGCAAGGCCCGAGCCGTCACCTGCTGAAAGCGTCGGCCGGCGACGGCTCGGTGCTGCTGCTACGACGAGATCAGCGCCAGGGCTCGTCGCCGCTCCCGCCGTAGATATTCGGCACCTTGCCGCCGACCGCGCGCAGGTACACGGTCACCTGCCCGCGGTGGTGCACCGCATCGAACAGGAACATCCACAGCGCATCGGCGCGGCGGACGGGCGCGGTCGCGCCGCCAGGGCCCACGGGCATCACGATCGTGCTCTTGAACGTGTCCTCGGACATGGCCTTCAGCCGCTTCATGGCATCGGCGTGCGCCTTCTCGAACGTCGAGACGAGCGTGTTCCAGTCGCTGGGCGGCGCCGGCAGGCCCTCGGGCGAGAGCTTGGGCGCGGTGAGGACCGGCTCGGTGATGAACTGGGTCAGGACCAGCATCCACGCGATCTGCGTCAGGCTGTTCGAGCGCTCCGCCGGCTTCCACTGTGCCTTGTTCGCGGGAAAGGCCTTCAGGACGCGCAGCGTGGTCTGGGACTCGCGCTCGAACGTGGCGAGGTAGTGCTCGCGCTCGGTGGTCGGGACGGTAGTGGTGGGATTCGCCATGGTTCAGTCCTCCGGTTGGGGTCAGGGCTGCTCGAACATCTGGACGAGCTTCACCAGGCAGCCGGTCCAGCCCGCGCTGTGCGCCTCGCGCATTTCCGCGGACGGGAGCTGCTCCTGGAAGATCACGAGCTTCGTGCCCGTGCCGGCCTTCTCGAACGTCACCGTGACGCGGCTGTGACCGCGCTCCGGCATCTTCTCCCACGCGAACGAGAACACCAGCTTGCTCGGCCGCGTCACCAGCTCGTAGACGCCGACCACCACGTGCACGTTGCCGCCGCTGTGGCGCATCTCGATCTTGTAGCGGCCGCCCGGCCGCGCGTCGCATTCGGGCACGTTGCAGGTGTACTGATCGCTGGGGCCGAACCAGCGCGCTAGCGTCTCGGCCTGCGTGAACGCGTCGAAGACCTTCTCGGGCGGCGCGGCGATCGTACGCTCGAGCGTGAGCGCGAAGCCGGTGCTGGGCTGCGTGGCCATGCGGGATCCTCCGTTGCGTCGGGTGGCGGTGGCGCGGGGTTCTCGAGGAGCACGGCCAGCCGGTCGAGCCGTGTGCTCCAGAAGCGGTGATTGCGGTCGAGCCAGTGGAGCGCCTCGGCGAGCGCGCCGCCGGCCATGTCCATGCGATGGAGCCGTCCGTCGCGCTCGCGGACGACGAGCCCGGCCTCCTCCAGCACGCGCACGTGGCGCGAGATCGCGGGCGCGGACATTTTCAACGGCTCGCCCAGCTCGCCGACGCTCGCGGCACCGCTCGCGAGGCGCTCGACCATGTGGCGCCGGGCGGGGTGGGCGAGCGCCGCGAACACGGCGTCGAGCGGGTCGAGTTGATGGTTAACCATGTTGTTAACTATTAACACGGCCCCGGGCGGGCTGCAAGGGCAGACTTTCGGCGGGTGACCTCTGTCCCAATGGTGCCCAGCCGGGCGACCCGCGAGACTCGAAACGTCTCACGCCGGACTGCCCCGAGGGGTTCCAGACACGGGCGCGTGCGGGGGAAGGAGGCTCGACCATGAGCGAGACCATTCAGCGGCTGCTGTTCTGGGCGCCCCGCCTGTTCGCCATCGCGTTCGCCGCGTTTCTCGGGGTCTTCGCGTTGGATGTCTTCGACATGCCGCTCGGACCCGCGGAGAAGTCGATCGCCCTGCTGATGCACCTGATCCCTTCGGCGACCGTTCTCGTCGCACTGGCGATCGTGTGGCGGTGGGAGTGGGTCGCCGTGCTCGTCTTCCCGCTCCTCGCGGCGTTCCATCTCGTTTCCATGTGGGGGCGGCTCGACGTGTCCGGATACGTGGCGATCGAGGGCCCGCTCCTGTTGCTGGGCATCCTCTTCCTCGTCAACTGGTATCAGCGGAAGGCGCCCACGCCGCGAACGGGGTAGCCGCCCGGAGGCTCCGGGTGGCGTCCGTGCCGGGGGCGCGGCACACTCATCGCCATGAATCCCGACCTCCATACGTTCGTCCGCGAGGCACTCGCGCGCGGGGCCTCGCGGGATGCCATCCGAGCCGCGCTCCGTGACGCGCGCTGGCCCGACGACGAGGTCGAATCGGCGCTCGGCGCATGGCACGACGCCGGGCTCGGCTTGCCGGTGCCGCGGCGTCGCGTGGGCGTCTCGCCGCGCGAGGCGTTCCTCTACCTGCTTCTGTTCGTGTCGCTCTACCTGGTCGCCTACCACGTCGGCGCCATCCTGTTCGCGTGGATCGACCGCACGTGGCCCGACCCGGCGTTCACGGACTACGCCGAAGAGCGGAGGGGCGAGTGGGTGCGCCTGGGGGTGGCGTCGCTGCTGGTGGCGTTCCCGGTCTACCTCCTCACCTCGCGCGTCACCGGTCGCGCCGTGGCGCGCGACCCCGAGAAGCGCAATTCCGGAGTGCGCCGCTGGCTCACGTACCTCACGCTCTTCAACGCCGCGTGCGTCCTGATCGGCGACTTCATCCTGGTGTTGCTGGGATTGCTCAAGGGCGAGCTCACCGCGCGCTTCGTGAGCAAGGCCGCGGTCGTCGCAACGATCGCCGCGTGGCTCTTCACGCACTACATGGGCGGGCTCCGGCGCGACGAGGACGATGTCCCGAAGCGCGTGACGCCGTCGTGGCTGGCGCGCGCGGCGGGCGGAGTAGTGGTGCTGGTCCTCGCGCTCGGCCTCTTCATCGCGGGAGCGCCCGCCAAAGTGCGGCGCGAGGCCATGGACCAGCGACGCATCCGCAACTTGGTGACGTTGTCGCAGAGCGTGATCAACTTCGATGCCTCGTTCAAGCGCCTGCCACGGGATCTGGACGAGATCGCGCAATGGAACCCGCAGGCGGCGGGCATGAACCTCACCGACCCGGCCCGCAGGACGCGCTACGAATACGTCCCGCACGATTCCAGCTCGTTCGAGCTGTGCGCGACGTTCGACGCCGCGGACTCCGTGGGTCCGTACGGCGGCGCCGTCAATCCATTCTGGCGACACGAGGCGGGGCACACCTGCTTCACGTTCCGCGTCCGTCCGTCGGGAGCGGGCCGATAGCCCGTCCGGCGCTCGGCGCGGCATGCGAGCGCCTTGCCTTGCCGGGGCCGCGCGCGTGCGTCAGAGTCGCCACTCCGCCTCGAGCTGCTCCTCCTTCCCGGACGCCCCCATGCGCATCGAGATCGTCACCATCGGCAACGAGGTCCTGTCGGGACGGACGTTCGACACGAACTTCGTGTTCCTGGCGCGCGCGCTCGAGGAGGCGAGCGTGGTGGTGGCCTACCACAGCACGATCGGCGATACGGCGGAGGGGATCGGCGAGGCGTTGAAGCTCGCGCTGTCGCGCGCCGACGCGGTCATCATGACGGGCGGGCTGGGGCCCACGCCCGACGACCTGACGCGGAAGGCCGTGGCGACCACGCTCAACCGGCCGCTCCAGCTCGACGAGGGCGTGCTGAAGCACATCCGCGAGCGCGGGAAACGCGTCGGCCGCAAACTCCCCGCGTCGGTCGAGACCATGGCGCTGGTGCCGCGCGGCTCGGAAGTCTGGCCGAACTCGATGGGCGCCGCGCCGGGCATCCTGATCGAGTACCGGAAGAAGCCGGTCATCCTGCTGCCGGGCCCGCCGCCGGAGTTGGAGGCGCTCGCCACCGAACACGTCATTCCGTGGCTCAGGGAACGAAGCGGCATGCAGGTGGAGACGTTCACGCTCCGCACGTTCGGGTTGTTCGAGAGCCAGCTCCACGAGCGGATCGGGAAGCTGCCCGACGCCTGGCCGGGGGCCACGCTGGCGTACCTGCCGAGCTGGTTCGGAGTGGACCTGCGAGTCACCGTCGTCGGCGGGAACGCGACGCTGGTGCGTGATACGGCGGAGCGAGCCTACGGCGAGCTCGTGACCAAAGTCCGCGGCGTCATCTATGCCGAGGGCACCCGCAGCATGGAGGACGTGGTGAGCGAGCAGCTCGTCGAGCGCGGCTGGCGGATCGCGGCGGCCGAGTCGTGCACGGGCGGGCTCCTCACCAAGCGCCTGACCGACGTGCCGGGCTCGTCGCGGTACGTCGACCGCTCGTTCGTCACCTATTCCAACGACGCGAAGGTCCAGCTCCTGAGCGTCTCCGCGGGCGACCTCGCGGCGCACGGCGCGGTGAGCGCCCCCGTCGCCGAGCAGATGGCGCGCGGCGCGCGCGAGCGCTCGGGCGTCGAGGTGGGAGTCGGGATCACCGGGATCGCCGGGCCGGACGGCGGCAGCGACGAGAAGCCGGTGGGGACGGTCTTCATCGCGGTCGTCTCCCCGCTCGGCCACGCGGTGCGGGTCCATCGGTTCATGGGCACCCGCAGCACGGTGCGCGAGCGCTCCGCCCAGACCGCGCTCGACATGCTCCGGCGCCACCTCGCCGAACTGCCCGTCGACCCCTCCGCCGACTGACCCACCGCCCGGGCTCTGCGAACGAGCGCGGCAGTTCGACGAAATTCCGTGACGCGGGCGCCCTGCGCGGGGTTCTACACTGTGCAGGCGCGGACAGCGGCACCGGGGTGGTCGAAGGGCGGGAGGCGAAGATGGCGGAAAACAAGAGTTTCGCTCGCGGTTTCGCGCACGTGATCGCGGTGGCGGCGCTGCTCGGGCTGGTGTCCGGCGCGCGCACCGCCTCGGCGTGGACCTATCCGCTCCTCCCGCACGTCCAGGGGCTCGCGTTCTTCCCCGAGCGCCCGAACGACGCCCAATCCACGAGCTTCCTCCTTTCGGCCGTTTATCCCGACTCGTGCTGGAAGCTCGTGGACGCGGGACTCACCGACTCGGCGCACGTTCGCGTCACGATTGCGCCGGCGACCTCCTGTGGCGATTCGGTGAGCACCTGGACGGCGGGCTGGGACCTGGGACTGCTCGTGGCCGGCATGCACACGCTCACCGTGCGGGCGACGGTCCAGTACAACGCGCTCGACCCGAACGTCGAGGAGATCACCGTCCCGTTCGAGGTGAGCGTCGGCTCGCCGCCGCCTCCGCCGCCGCCCCCCGGGCCCGGCATCGACAGCGTGACCACGCTCGTCAACGACATCGAGGTCATGCCCGCCAACCCGCAACTCGGGGACCGGCTTGCCGTGCGCTTCCGCGGGCGCTACCCGTTCGATTGCGGCTGGCTCGCGGACTCGAGCAACGCGGACCCGGCGAACCTGTCGCTCACGCTGGCGACGACCCCCGGCTGCGGCGACAGCTCTCGCGTCTGGACCACGACGTTCGATCTCGGATTCCCGGCGGCCGGCGACCACGTCGGGCTCCTGCACCTCCACGTGCCCTCGCTCTCGCTCGAGCGGCTGCAGGGCTTCGCCTACCACGTCACCGATCCCAACGCGCCCGCGCCGCCGCCCGCGCCGCCCATCGATTCGCTCGAGGCCGGGCTCTCGGCGAGCGCGCCCAACCCGTTCAGCGAGCGGACCACGTTCGCGGTCTCGCTCGCCGACCCGACGCCCGCCGAGGTGGCGGTATTCGACGTCGGGGGCCGGCGCGTCGCGACCATCCATCACGGCCTGCTGCCGCGCGGCACCACGAACCTGGCGTGGGACGGACGCCGGGAGGACCGGAGCCGCGCCCCGGGCGGGATCTACTTCTATCGGCTCACGCTCCCGACACGCGTCGTCACGCGGCGCGTGGTGCTGCTCGGCGCACCGTGAGCGACGGTGCGCGACGCGCACGGGGACGTGAGCGACGCCGAGTGCGTGCTGCGGGCGCGCGCGGGCGTGGAATGGGCGCGGGTGGCGCTGGTTCAGCGCCACCACGCGGGTTGCCTGCGGTTCGCCCGGCATCTGCTGGACGATGACGGCGACGCGGAGGATGCGGTGCAGGAGACGTTCATCCGGGCCTTCTCGGGGCTCCACCGGTACGAGGAACGCGACGCGTTCCGGGCCTGGCTCTTCGGCATCCTGGTGAATCGCTGCCGCACGACGGCCGCCCGCAGGGCCCGTCGCCGCGAGCAGACGACGCACGACCTCGACCCGGCGCGCGAGGTCCCGGTCGCGGGCGGCGAGCGGATGGTGGACACGCAGCGGGCGCTGGCTCGCGCGCTCGACGGGCTCGACGTCGAGCACCGCGAGGCGTTCCTCCTCAAGGTCTGCGAGGAGATGGAGTACGAAGAAATGGCGCGGCTCACCGGGGTGAGCGTGCCCGCGCTCAAGATGCGCGTGAAGCGGGCGCGCGACCACGTGCGCGCGAACTGGACGGCGTTTCCCCATGAATGACGATCGGAACGACCTGCTCGAATCGGAGGACCCGCGGCTCGACGCGGCGGTGCGGGGCGCCTACCGCGCTTCGCAGCCACACGCGCCCGGCGCCGAAGCGAGGCTCCTCGAGCGTCTCACGCGCCGGCGCGCTTCCGGCATCCGCTGGTGGCTCGATGCGCAGTGGTTCGAGTTGCGCCCGGCGGTCGCGCTCGCCCTCGCCGCGCTCACGCTCGCCGCCGGCGTGTGGGCCGGCATGCGCCTCGGCTCGCCCGCCGGACGCACGGCCACCCTGCGCCGCGTGGCTCCGCCGGTTCAGGCCGCGCGGACGGCCGCGGCTCCGGAGGGCGTACCGGTGACGTTCGTGCTGCGCGCGCCGGGCGCCACGAGCGTGTGCGTGGCGGGCGACTTCAACAACTGGGATGCGGCGGCCACGCCCATGACGCACACCGGCACCGGCGACATGTGGATCGTGAGCGTCGAGATCCCGCGCGGGGTCCACCTCTACTCGTTCGTGCTCGATGGGCGGGAGTGGCGGCCGGACCCCTCGGCGCCGCTCGCGGCGGGCGACGCGTTCGGCGGGCGCAACTCGGTCGTGGTCGTGAACGGGGCGGGGCCCCTGTGACAGGTCTCGATTCGCACGGGCGGCCCGGCGATGGCGGGCGGGGGCGAATCCTCGCGCGCGGTCTCTGGGCGCTCGCCTTGCTGCTGCCGGGCGCCCGGCCCGCCGGCGCGTCGGACGCCGCGAGCGACGAGGCGCGCTTGAAGGCGCGGCTCTCGCCCGAGGTCGCCCAGCAGGTGCTGCTCGTCGTGCGCGAGGCGCGCGAAGCGTCGCTGCCGTCGGACCCGCTCGTCGCGCGCGCGCTCGAGGGCGCGAGCCGGGGCGCAGACGCCGCCGGCATCGTCGCGGGCGTTCGCCGCCAGGCGGCGGCGCTCGCGCAGGCGCGGGGCGCAATCGGCCTGGCGGCGGAGCCCGACGAGATCGTCGCGGGCGCGAGCGCGCTCATGGCGGGCGTGCCGGCGGATACGCTCGCGCGCCTGCGTGCGGCGCGCCCGGGCGGGAGCCTGGTGATCCCGCTCGTCGTCCTCTGCGACGTCGTCGCCCGTGGTGTGCCGGTGGATGCCGCGTCGGTCGCGGTGCTCACCGCCGAGCGCGCCGGGGCGAGCGACGTGGTGCTGCTCCGGATCCGCGAGCGCATCCACACGCGCATCGAGAGCGGCGGCGCCCCGACGGGCGCCGCGGGTGATGTCGTCCGGCAGTGGCTGCGCGAGGGGCCGGGCCGGCCGCGGCCTGCCATCGAACCGCACGCCGAGGCGCGACACGTGCCGTAGGAGGAGACCGGATTGGGGAGGCGGTGATGACGGCTTCGGTGATGACGGCTTCGGGGATGACATCTTGGGTGAGGAACATCTGCCGCCGGGCGCCGGTGGTCCTGGCGCTGGGCATCACCGTGTGCCGTGCCTCCGCGGCGGGGGTCCGGGGCGAGCACGCGTCCACCGACTACCCGCCCGGGTACTCGCTGGCCGCGCGCGGGCCGCTCGCGCTCTCGCTCGCGGCCGAGCCGGGCTCGGTCCACTGGGGGCTCGAGACCGGCTTCCCGCTCGGACTCGCGCGTCGCGACGGCTCCATGTCATCGCCGGGGATCGCGAGCCCGTGGCGGCTCGACGCCGGCTTCAGCGCCTCGGCGGACCGATCGAGCCTTTCGAACATGGGGAATGCCTCCTCGCTCGCCACGTCACTCGTGCTCGCGCGACTGGACGCGGGCGGCGCCACGTGGTGCGGGATCTCACACGGCGGGCCGCGCGCGCCGGGCGATCCCGAGTCCGCGCTGCAGCTCGGTTTCGGGCGGGCGCAGTGGCTGGCCGGCGTGCACGCCGAGGTGGCCTGGGTCACGAGCTCGGTGCTCTTCCGCGACGACCCGCGCTGGTTCCACACCCGCACGCTCCGCGTCTTTACTCAGCCGGACACTGGCGGGGGTTACTACACTGACAGCACGGTGACCGACCATGACACGCATGCCGCGCTCTGGAACACCGCGCAGGGCTCGCTCCGCTGGCAGCACGGCCGGCTCGCGCTCGAGAGCGTGGGCGGGCTCTCGCTCGGCGACGGCGTCCACGCGCGGCGCTGGGCGCAGGCGACGCTCGACGTGCAATTGACGCGGCGCGTCCTCTTCATGGCCTCGCTCGGGGAGCGGCCGGCGCCGGCGCTCGCGTTTAGCGGCGGCGCCCAGCCGCGCACGATGCTCGGCATCCAGTTCGCGCCGTGGTCCGCGCGCGGCTGGGC